>JAMCVO010000331.1 GCA_023475715.1 Actinomycetota bacterium | reverse complement strand
CTTATGGTTTGAAACTATAAAAGCAGGCCTTGAACAGTGTGCAAAGGATTATGGTTTTAAGGCCACAATCACAGGCCCGCCCAAAGCTGATCCTGCAATACAGGCACAGATCGTTCTCGATAATATTGGCAGGAATTTTGATGCAATTGCTGTTTGTCCGCTTGATGACGCCATTATCGATTCTGCATTTGAAAGAGCAAATAAAACAGGGGTAATGACTTTCGGAAATGAAGGGTATTCTTTAAAAAATGTGACATTCGATATTGAACCTATGTCGAATAAGGCATTCGGAGAAGCCATGATGGAATCTGCAATAGAGTACACTTCCGGTAACGGTAATTATCTGATTTCTGTCGGGTTTTTAAACTCTAAAGCACAAAATGCATGGGCTGATGCTGAAATAGAATATCAGAAAAAAAATGCGGCAGGTCTCAATAATATTCTGGGTTATGCCAGCGGAAGTGACAGGTTTGAGGACAATGAAGACCAAAAAGTTGCTGCGGAAAAATTGACTGCATATATTGATAATAACAAGGATCTGAATCTTATTATCGGTAATTCATCATCAACCGGAATTGCCGCAGGTGAATTAATTGCCAAGAAGAAACTTAAAGGAAAACTTTTTTATATCGGGACCGGGCTTCCTATTGTATTTGGTGAATTCTTAAAAGAAGGCACTATACAGGAAGGATTTTTCTGGGATCCGTATCTTTCAGGTTATTCCATCGGTTATATTGCCCTTCAGAGCTGGCTGGGCAATGATCTGCAGGCCGGCAGTTCAGTAGTGAAGCCTGACGGCACAAAGCTTGAGGGTTATGAAAACCTTGAACTTGAGACCAATGCGCAGGGTGGCAATGTTATATACGGGGAAAATATTTTATCAGTAAATAAGGATAATCTGGACAGCTGGTATGAAAAGTTTTCAGAATATGGCTGGCCTCAACAGTAACAGCCAGAGGTTGCTATTTTATGCAGAAAAACTTGCGTAGTAAAGTAAGCAGTTGCTGCAGGATATTGATGGCTTATATCAGTATAAGCAAACCCAGGCTGGTTCTGCTCCTTTATTTCACGGGTTTTGCTTCTGCAATTGTTGCTTCAAGTATTTACGGGTTTAAAGGAGATGTGATACTGCTGTTTTCCGGGGCAGTGATTCTAAGCGTTTCCGGCTCAAATGCAGCTACTGCTTATATAGACAGGGACATGGATATAGTGATGTCAAGGACAGGAAGAAGGCCTGTTCCTGCAGGCATAATATCACCCGCACGCAATGCTCTCATATATGGCCTGGTTCTGACAGCCGCGGGTATGGCACTGGCAGCATTTATTAATTATCTGACTTCGATTTTTATCTTTCTCGGTTTTCTTGACAGTGTCGTTGTTTATAATGCAGTTTCCAAAAAACGTTCCCCTTTCAATGTTGTCATAGGTGCTCCTGCAGGCGGCATGCCTGTCCTTGCGGGTTGGGCAGCCGTTGCCGGAAATAAACTGGACTCACTACCTATATTAATGTTTATTCTTGTAATAGTCTGGACTCCGATGCATATATGGAGTCTTGCATATTTTTATAAAGAAGACTATAAAAAAGCAAAGGTGCCGATGCTTCCGGTAGTCTGGAACAGCAAAAAAGTCTTTATCCTGCTGGCAGTTTTAAATCTTATTCTTGTATTTTTTTCGCTTTTTATAGGCCTTTATTTTAATCTGAGCATACTGTATCTGATTGTCTCCTCTATCCTGGGCGGAGCAATAATTGTTTTAAGCATAATGCTTATAGCAGGAAAAACAAAAAAAACGGCATGGATTTTATTTAAGTTTTCAAGCCCTTATCTTGCCGTGATCTTCTTTTTATTGATAATAGAATATATATGGATTTAGTTTTACATAGATTTAAATTCATACGGATTTTTAGTATTTATGGATTTGGGCGATATATATGAACCCGGATTATGACAGGTTAAAAATTTTAAATACAGGCTTTTATTCAAGGGACACTTCTGTTGTCGCCAGGGAACTTCTTGGAAAAATACTTGTCAGGCAATATGGCAATATGGTCTTAAGCGGCATTATAGTCGAGACTGAAGCTTATTACGGAAGTGATGATCCTGCAAGCCATGCATTCAGGGGAAAGACACCACGTTCAGAGATAATGTTTGGCAGGCCAGGGATAGCTTATGTTTATTTTTGTTACGGGATGTATTACCTTTTAAACGCAGTTACTGAAAATATCGAAGTTCCCGGAGCTGTTCTTATACGTGCTGTTCAGCCGGCGGAAGGGATTGATCTGATGCTTGAAAGAAGAAATGCAGGTCCCGGAAAAAGGAGGGTGACAGCAGTCAGTCAATTGGCAAACGGTCCGGGGAAAATCACAATTGCATTCGGCATTAATATTTCGGATAACGGCAAGGATCTTACCTGTCCTGAAAGCGACCTGAAAATTTATGACTCAAGCCTGAAACAGTCAGATTTTGAAATATCGAGCTCATCCAGGATTGGTGTGTCTTCGGGAAAAGAGAGATTTTTAAGATACCGTCTTGAGTACCAAAAGATACCGCATGGTGTATAATTCATTTCAGGTTTATATTTATGGTTATTTTAGTATAATATGATTGGATTCTTGGTTTAAAACAAATTTTTAAGCGCCGTTAAGTGTCCGGCCGTATCAATAACAATTTTTAATTTTAAGACAAGGAAGCAGAAATGTTGGATATTGAAAAAATAAAAAGAGCTCAGGTGATCCCGAGGAGAATGTTTTTGATAAATTATATGAGCGAAAAACTGGGAAAGGATATTCGTTATCTTTTCGGACTTCTGAATATGTACAATACCAGAAACAGGGGCAGATGGTTCTGGCAGAAAGCAAGCTTTACGGGTGCGTTAAAGGATGACTTCGACAAATTCAATTGCTATATGGATAAATTTTCCACTCAGTTCAAGTCTTATGATGAATCCGGCATAACAGAATCTCTGGATGAAGCGCAGATACTTTTAGAGAAACTGATGTCGGAACTTGAGCGAAATCTTCTGGTAAACAGGGAAACGGATGATATGGATGTAAAAGCCTGTGTTGATGTTAATATTGAAAACATGATTAGAGACAACCTTAAAGGACTATAAGTCTGTTTTACTGTATTTCTTCATCTTCGGCTGGCTGGTAAATTTCTCTGTATCGCACACCTTCCTCATAAGTTATTTCGCCATAAAAAGGACTTTTACCGGATTCAAGCAGTTCTGCCACTATCATATAATTTCCTGCAGTTATTTCTACTTCCTGTTTTGTTCCTTTTTCAATGCCCAGTATCATATATTCAGGACCGTAGATATAAACCATCAGTTTATATTCTGTCTTATTTTCAAAAGAAATTCTTGAAAATCCTTCTTTTTTAAAGCTGCCGGAAGGCTGGCTTTCTATAAGCGGTACATGGTCAAGATTCAAAGTGACCCGCATCTTGCTGTCCAGAAAATTTTTTAAAATCCTGTCCGTACTGTCCGGATAATTTTCAAATATGTATTTATAAAGAAATAATGCTTTGTTATATTCTGAAGCAATGTATAATTCGGAGGCTGATTCTATTAAAGCAGATTCCGGAATGCTCTTAAAAAGGGAATTACTCTGCATGTCTATCTGATTTTGTTTTTTCCCCATGATCTCATCAGAAAAATCGAATATTTTTAAAAACTCTGAAATACTTTTGCCATATTCCTGATCTTTTTTTAAATCAAAAGACTTTGATATATAAATATTGAACAAATGATCATTTGATTGCATGAAGTACTCGCTTTCAGGAAAATCTTTTATTATCCTTATAAGCATATTTGAAGCATCGTCCCACATCTTTTCAGCTCTGAAACTTAGTGAAGCCTTAAAAAGATATTCAGGTATCTTATACTTTGTAATGAATGCCTCATTTGTATCAGGAAATTTTCTGGAAATTTCATCAAAATAATTGACCGCCCTGGAATAGCTGTCTGCTGCATTGCGGTAATTTTTCCCGTTGTAATAACTGTCCCCAAGCTTAAAATAGCATTCCGCCAGTATTTTGTTAATCTCAAGATCTTCAGGGTTTACTATTTTTTCATTGATTGCTATCTGAAAATAATTAATGGATTCCGGAAAATTGCTATTTAGATAATAAACATATGCAATATTTTTTGGAACATCTTTTGCGTATCTGCTGTTAGGATATTCATCGAGGATTATTTTAAAATCATCTATGGCAACAACATATCTTTTTTCTTCATATGCTTCGAGTGCACTTTTATTCAGGGCGAAAGGGCCGAAAATACTGGATAAGATTATCCCTATCAGAAAAAAGATATGTTGTTGCCATAGATGATTTTAAAATAATCCTCGAT
>JAMCVO010000747.1 GCA_023475715.1 Actinomycetota bacterium | reverse complement strand
AACCCTTCATTATTGCCCCCTGAAGATAAAATTCAGACAATAATGGTTGATAATGGTTCAACAGATGGTTCAGTCGAATTTGTCAGAAGCAATTTTCCGGAAGTTGAAGTTTTAGTTTTAAATAAAAATTCAGGTTATGCAGGGGGCAATAATGAAGGGTTCAAGCATGCCAGGGGTCAGTATGTAGCGTTAATCAATAATGACTGCAGTGTTGATCGGAATTGGCTGACAGCATTGGTTGATATTATGAATCCCGGTTTTGGAGAAAATAAAATTGGGGCTGTCGGTTCAAAAGTCGTTTTTTTTTACAAATATCTCATTCTTGATTTTTTTATTGAAAATAAGGAGAAGATTAACCCGGGTGACAGCAACGATATTTATAATGCAAAACTTTCAGGATTTAATATTACATACTCTGATGGTGGGGAAGAAGACCTGCTTGAGAAAAGCCTGAAATTTCTTGAAGGATTTCATATCCGGTCAAGAGATGCTAAAAATAGTAAATTTGCATATAAACTAAAAACAAGGGCAACGCTGGCGGTGCCAATTCCTGCTGGCGGAAACAATATCAGTGAAGACATATCCGGTGTAAGCAATATTACGCTAAGCTTTGATGCAGGCTCTCTTAATGAGGAAAATAGATTGATAATTACCATTTCCGGCAAAGAGATTTGCAGTGCTGGTCTTGATAAAACCGGCAAAAGAATAGTGCTCGATTTAACCGGGGATTTATTATATTTTAAAAAAGATATAATCAACAGCTGCGGAACTGAAATAAACAAGGCTTTTTATTCCAGGGACAGAGGTTTTAATGAAATTGATGAAGGGCAGCTTGATTATGCTGAAGAAATTTTTTCACCAAGCGGAAGCAGCCTCTTAATAAACAGGCAGCTCCTGGATGAGGTTGGGTTCTTCGATAGGAATTTTTTTACATATTATGAAGATATAGATTTATTCTGGAGGGCCAGGCTTAAGGGATGGAAAGTTTTTTTCGCTTCTGGTTCTGTTGCCAGGCACTATCATTGCGGAACCGGTAAGGAATGGTCTTATAGTTTTACTTACTATGTTATCAAAAACAGATTGCTTATGATTTACAGATGCGGATGGTTAAGCATATTTATAAGAAGCTATGCAGCTTTTGTTATATCAAGCATAAAAGATATAGCTTCTTACATTGCAAGCATTGTTCTGGGAAGAAAACAGGACAGGATCGATATCGGCATCAGGTTTCGAATCTTTTTCGAGCTTTTTTACCTTTTGCCAAAAAATCTGGTTTCAAGATTAAAAATCAGGTCCTCGATGACAGTTACTGATAATTATATAAAAAGCTGGATAAAAAAATTTTAATTTGGAATTTTTAAGTGGGAGTTTGTTATTTATAAAAAATAATAAGGTTGGGGATTAAGGACCGGTATCATAAATGATAAAAATCGGCATATATGACAGATATCTGTCTACCCTGGGAGGCGGAGAACGCTACAGCTGTAAGATGGCGGAGATACTATCACGCAAGACTGATTACAGCGTTGATTTGGTGACTGATATTTATTCCGATCTTGATAAGGTTTCTTCCCGGTTAAATCTTGATTTGAGCAAAGTCAGCTTAAAAGTATTTCCATTCTTGTCGGAGGAATACGCAAAACGCATTACCGGCAATTATGATATTTTTATCAATGCCACCTATTTAAGTTCCCTGTCTGCTTTCGGTAAAAGAAATATCTATCTGTGTTATTTTCCCACAAAATTTGATGTTGATTTTAGATTTATCCATAGATTTCTGTTATTTTTTTTCAGACCATGCGCCATATGGCTCTATAGGCTGTCGGACAGGCTAAATAAGGATTTTAAAGATATGGAAGTGATGGAAGGGCTTTATGACATAAAAAAATTTTTTTTAAGGAGAGGGAGCTGGACCAGCGGCAGAACAGTTTTATCATATAAGAATGTAATGAATCCTGTAAGATTAGGGTTTAAAAATCCTGCAGCTTCAAATATTGATGCCATGTCATGCAGGGTCAGTCTTACAGAACCTGAAAATAAAAAAATAATTTATGAAAAATTAATCACCCTAAAACCCGGCGGGAAACAAATAATAGAAATTCCTTTTGGCAAATTTAATGAATCTGAAATATTAAAAGAATCCGGTCCGGTAAAAGAAAGTCCTAGCTACATACTGGAAATAATTTCAGACACTTTTGTTCCGGATCAAAAGGCAGGGAGCTTCAAGGATTCAAGAACCCTGGGCGTGGTGCTTTATAATGAGACTGAAATCAATATTTTTAAAAAGTTGATTTTAAAAATACTGGGTTTTGTCCCGCTTTTTCTGGTGTCATATCCAAAGGATTTTGAATTTCTTGACAGCTACAACAGAATTCTGTCCATATCGCAGTATTCAAAAAAATGGATAAGAAGATTATGGGGCAAAGAAAGCACCATCCTTTATCCGCCGGTGGATGTTGAAGATTTTGCACCGGCAGGCAAAGATAATATCATATTGAGCGTTGGCAGATTTTTCCCCGAGCATCATAACAAGAAGCAGTTGGAGATGGCTCAAAATTTCATTGATCTTTATACCAAGAATCCTGAAGTTATGAAAAATTTCACGTTATATCTTGCAGGCGGGGTGGAGAATAAAACGGAGCATATGGATTATGTGAAATCAGTTGAAAAGCTGAGTAATGGCTTTCCAATAAAGGTTTTGACAAATATTGATTGGAACAAGCTTATGGAGCTTTTTTCCAGATCACTTATTTTCTGGCATGCTTCCGGGATGGGAGAAGATGAAAATAGGCATCCTGAAAAATTCGAGCATTTTGGAATAACAACTGTTGAAGCCATGGCTTCAGGGTGCGTTCCCGTGGTAATAAATAAAGGCGGTCAGACTGAGATAATTCAAAATGGTTACAATGGTTTTCTTTTTGAAAGCTGGGATGAATTAAAAGAAATAACTTTAAAGATTTGCAGTGGCGATATAAGCTTTAATTCAATCAAAGAAAATGCCATAAAAAGCTCAAAAAAATTTTCCAGTGTAAATTTTGAAAGGGAACTTCTGGATTTGATACAAATAGAAATTGATAATATAGACAGTATTTAAGAAAGCAGTAAAACTTGGAACTAAGTATAATTATAGTTAATTTTAACAGCTTATCCTATATTAAAAAATGTATTGAAAGCATGTTTTCAATACTGAAAACCGAAGGTTTTAAATGGGAAGTTGTTGTGGTTGACAACAATTCCCATGACGGAAGTATTGATTATTTCAAAAATCTCCAATCTCAATTTGATAATTTTATGGTTATTGCAAGCAGTCAAAATAACGGATTTGCAAAAGCTTCCGACATTGGGGTTGGAAGTGCTTCGGGAGAATTTCTTCTGTTTTTAAATCCCGATACGGAATTTATAGAGACCGGAATGCAAAAAGTACTGGATTTTTTCAATTCAAAAAATAAAATGGAAAAAATAGGGATTGTCGGAGCCAAGCTTCTAAACTCTGATGATTCAATCCAGCACAGCTGCAGGTCTTTTCCGACACTTGCAAGACAATTCTATGAAAGTTATTTTCTTTATAGAATATTTTCCCGTTCAAAAATTTTTGGATCCTATTTTTTATCATATTGGAACCATGAAAATATTAGAGAAGTAGACTGGCTTTCGGGAGCTTTTATGCTCATTAAAAAAGAAGTATTTGAAAGGATCGGCGGTTTCGACGAAGATTACTTCATGTACAGCGAGGATGCGGATATTTGTCTGAGGCTTTCAAAAGCCGGATTTAAAAATTATTATTTCAGCCAATATTCAATAAAGCATAACGATGGAGGAGTTGCTTCTGGCAATAAAGCACAGAGAAATTCTCAGATCTGGAACAGCAGAAGACTCTATTTCATAAAAAATTATTCTCCGGTACATGCTTTATTTGAGAGTCATTTGTTTTTCCCTGGAGTAGTTAACAGGCTGATGGTATTTTCTATAATTTTTGTTTTTAAATTTAAAAATAAAATATACAGGGAGAGAATATCCTGCGAAGCAAAGACTCTCAGACTGTATTTTAGCAGGAAAGTTTAAGCCCAAAGAGTTTTTTAAGAGCACTATTGTAAAAAATAAAAATAAAATGATTTTAAAAAATGTAAGTTTTATTATAACTCTTCTTAATGAAGAAAAAGACATATCTGTTTTTCTTGACAGTCTTTTTGAGCAAAGTGCCCTCCCGGAAGAAATCGTCATTGTCGATGGCGGGTCAACAGACAATACTTTGGATATCCTGGGTAATTATTTCCTGGGAAAGGTTAAGGATTTCGATTTAAAATTCAGCGGTAATATTTTACTCAATACTCCTGGCGGAATTGTTAATTCTGACAAAA
>JAMCVO010000028.1 GCA_023475715.1 Actinomycetota bacterium | reverse complement strand
GCTATCAACCAAAGAGCCCTTTAATGCAAATGATAGTTTTATATGCAGGTATTACTAATACGATCAATCTGATGTTAGATAATAAGAGATTGTTTGATGAAACCATTTTATCATTGGAGGGAAAGGCTGATGAAGCAGCAGAACTTACTTTAAATTCGCCAGCAGAGTTTATCATGATACCAGAGAATCTTTCATCTATTGTTATTGGGAAGAAACTTTTTGAAGAATATCTTAGACCATACCATGAAAAATGGAATAAAAAAATTAGAGCACGGGGTAAGTACTCTTTTATTCACTTCGATGGGTGTTTGAGAGGGTTGTTAAAAGAGGTTGCATCCGAAGCAATTTTCTGCAATGAAGCAATGACTCCAGAACCTGGTGGGGATTTACCAGTTGAGGAGTTTAGTAAATATGTGGATAGCGATTCTATAATGTGGGGCGGTCTTCCCGGAATCTTATTTGTACCATCGGTTAACGATGATGATTTTGAAAAATATGTATTGAAAGTTATAAGGTTGATGACCTCTGAACCAAGATATGTTTTAGGTATAGCAGACCAGATTCCTCCAGATGGAATAATCGAAAGGGTTAAGAAAGTTACAGAACTGATTGAAAAATATGCAATTTATCATGATAAAGAACCAGAGAAGAAGTAAGAGAATTTTATAAAAGAGTAATATAAATAATTACAAAGCTAAATTCATATAATGTATGTAATGAATGGGATTTTTTATGGATAGTTTGGAACGTGTAAGAAAAACAATTGAATTTCAAAAACCTGACAGATATCCTGTCATGCATGCAGTTTTACCTGCTGCATGGATAAAGTATGGTGATTTGCTGTATTCGTTAATAAAAGAATATCCGACTTATATTTCTGAAAACAATTTATTATTAAAATCTACAGGTTCATCCGCAGGTTATATTTCTAATTTTGAATTGATGCAAAAATATATGCTTGAAGATGATTTTATTTTTGCAGAACCAAGAACATTTCAGTTTGGAAAAGTATGTCAAACTGGTTGTCAGAGTGATGAATGGGGGTGCATATGGGAAAAGAAAGATCCTGGAATAGTTGGCCAGATAATTTGTCATCCTTTAAATAAAATTAGTTTTAATGAGAATTCGATAAATTATTTGAGAAGCATTTACAATTTTCCTGACCCCGATGCTCTTTGGAGATACGACATTCCTTCATTGGAACAGATGCAAAAAGTATCCAATTTAAAATATTTTCTTGTTTATATTGGAAATATGTTTGAATTAATGCAGTGGCTTTTTGGTTATGAAAAACTTTTAATATATTTTTATGAAAAACCTGATTTAATAAACAAATTAATTGATTTAATAGTTGACTATAATATCCGAACCTTTAAAAACTTTCTCAATTATAATATTCATGGAGTTGTAATGCATGATGATTGGGGAACACAGCAAGCACTTATGATAAGTCCTGAAATGTGGCGAAAATTTTTTAAACCTGGATACAAAAAAATAATTGCTAAAGCAAAAGAACATGGATTGCATTTTCATTTTCATACAGATGGCAATACAATGGAAATTGTTGAAGATTTAATTGAGATTGGTGTTGATGTGTTAAACCCGCAATTTTCTGCAATGAATCTGGGAAAATTGTCCTCCATTTGCAGAGGTAAAATCTGTATAAGAACAGATATTGACAGGCAATATATTTTACCTTTTGCCTCTGTACCTGAAGTTGAAAATTACATAAAAATGATAATCGAATTATTTGGTACAAAAGCGGGAGGGCTTATTTTAAGCGGAGAAATAAACAGTGATGCAAATCTTGAAAATGTGGAAAAAATGTATGACTCTTTTGAAAAATATGGTCAACTGGAAGGAAGCAAGAAATGAAACCATGCGAACGTTTTTTAATTGCTATAAATCATGATATTCCTGACAGAGTACCTGTATTTGAACATTTATTTAGTCCTTTATTGCAGGAAAAACTTATTGGTTATAAGACTGAGCTTTATGATGGAAAAGCAGTGATACAGCTTGCAGCCAAACTTGGAATAGATGCAACAGTTATACCAATTGGTGGATTTTGCGGATTTCCCGACAGCATCAGTGACGAAAAAACATATGTTGATGAATGGGGAGTGTCATATATAAAACAGGGATGGCCAATAATGGTACAGATAAACAATCCTGTTAAAAACCGTAAGGACTGGAAAGCATATAAATTTCCTGATCCTGTTGATCAAAAGAGATCAATAAGATTAAGAGATGCTATTTCAGTAAATAATGACAGCATAGGTATCATTGTTGCTGTATTGGGGCCTGTAACGATGCTTTACTGGTATCTTATGGGAATTCTGGATATGTCCCTTGTCTTGAAAGATGACCCAAAATTAATTTCTGATATGGCAAATGAATATTCAGAATGGGTCATCACTGCTGCAGGAAAAGTTTCTGAAAATTCCGGATTTCATGCTTTCATGATTTCCGATGATTGGGGATATAAAAACAGTCTGCTTGTCTCTCCAGATTGTTTGCGGAAATATTTTTTAAAACCTTTTGGGAGAATAGTACATGGTTTAAAAGAACTCGGGTATCCTGTAATTATGCATAATGATGGCAATTTGTGGGAAGTTCTTGATGACCTGATAGCAACAGGGATTGATGGTTACCATCCTCTGGAGAAAGCGGCAACTATGGACTTGAAGAAAGTAAAAGAAAAATACAAAGGCATATTATGTCCAATAGGTAATGTTGACAACAAGAAAACAATGGTTTCAGGCACATCAAGAGATGTAAAATTTGAAACATTAAAGTGCTTGGAAATAGGTGCTCCTGGTGGCGGATATATAATCTCGACAGATCATAGCCTGCACGATGATATCCCCTATTTAAATATTTATACTTTCATAAATACTGTAAAAACTTATGGGAAATATCCTTTCAGTGTAAGGTGGAATTATGATGAACTATAAAGGCAAATATGAAGTTTTTAATTTAGAAAAAATTAAAACATATAATTTATCCGGCAGGACTAACAAGGTTAACACTGATGTTTTCCTAAATCCTCAAGATATTATTTATACTCCTTCTGATATTGAGTATGAAACCAAAAACAAAATTGATTATATTGCAGACTGTATAGTTTCCAACAGGTCTGAGAATAAACCGGTAGTGATATTTACTGGAGCACATATTGTTAAAAACGGATTAAGTTTATTTTTAGTTGATTTGGTAAATAAAAATCTGGTGACACTGGTTGCAGGTAATGGTGCGACTGCGATACATGATTTTGAAATATGCCTGATTGGTGAAACTAGCGAAGACGTCCCCAAGGCTCTGGATAAAGGCTTATTTGGGATGGCTTATGAATTTATACTGATAAATAATTCATTATCTGTTGGCAACAGAATGAAACTGGGCTTTGGAGAAGCACTTGGAAGAACAATAAACGATGAATGTTTCAGAAAAAAAGTTGTAAAAGACATCAATACGGAATCGGAATCAATAGTTTTTAAGCATCCTGAGTTTTCAATTATCTCAAATTGTTATAGGAAAAATATTCCTTTTACAGTGCATGTTGGTATTGGAACAGATGTAATAGACCAACACCTATCTTTTAATGGAGAAAACAAAGGGGGATGCTCGGGAAGAGACTTTCTTATTTTTGCAAATGAATTAACAAAATTTGCCGATGGAGGAGTTTTTTTAAATATCGGAAGTGCTGTAACAGGCCCTGAGGTGTTGCTAAAATCAATATCTATGGCTACTAATATAGGCTTTAGTCCGAGTAATTTAGTGACTGCAGATTTTGACATGAGAGAAGAAGTCAGGGGAAAGGAATTGGATGAGAATTATTATACATATTATTTTAGAGACCAGAAAAGTATTGTAAGAAGAATACCTGAATCTTTAGGTGGACAGGGATTTTACATAAAAGGAAATATTAAAAAAACAATCCCTTATCTTTATAAGAAAGTAATTGAAAAAATAAAAAAGGCAGGTTTTAAATGATAAAAAAGGTTTTGGGAGCGATAGAATTACATAAGAAACTTATAGATGATTTTGAGAAAAAGGATATTGATAAGATTATAAGAATTGCAGAAATAATTGCGAATTCATTTAAAAATGGGCATCAAGTGTACATTTGCGGAAATGGCGGTTCTGCGGCAGATTCACAACATCTTGCCGGAGAGTTGATAGGAAGATTTCATAAAAAAAGAAAAGCACTGCCTGCGGTTGCATTAACTGTTGATACTTCCGTAATTACATGTATAGCCAATGATTTCAGCTATGATGAAATATTTAAAAGACAACTAGAAGCACTTCTGTGTCCCGGAGATATTTTATTGTTATTTTCAACAAGCGGAAAATCAAAAAAACATTATCG
>JAMCVO010000618.1 GCA_023475715.1 Actinomycetota bacterium | reverse complement strand
GCCTTCAAAATTAATCATCCCGCCTGCAAAGTCTATATTTTTCCCGTCAAATGAAAGTACTTTTGAACCAGAACAAACCACTTCCCTGGAGCCATATAAGGGTTTTAAAAGTTCGATGAGCCAGTCTGGATCAACTTTTGTATCGTTGTTTAAGAATGCAATATATTCACCTGATGCAGCTTCCGCAGCCTGGTTGTTTGCTTTTGCAAAACCCAGGTTATTATTATTCTTAATTAATTTTACTTTTGGGAAATTATTCTCGATGAATTTAATTGAATTGTCTTTCGAGCCATTGTCAACAGTTATAATCTCGATCTTATCCTGCGGATAATCAAGGTTTTCGATGCTCTGCAGGCAATCATTTAAATAGTTCTCACCATCAAGGTTGACAATTGAAATAGTAATTTCAGGATATAAAAAAAAATCTCTCATAAACTTAAGAAGTTCTTAATAAAAAAAATGATAAAATACTTAACTAATTATTTAACATTGTGTTTAGGATTAAAACTTATTTAAATTATAACAAACAATTTATTTTAAACAATAATTAATGTTAAAATGAAAAATAATAAAAACCGTTAAAAATAACAGATACATGCATAAAATAAATGCCGTTTTCATTACTGACAGAATGATTTTAGGACATGGAGTCGATCTGGTTATTGATAAAGTGGCAACCGGTTTATCTGAATCAGGTTATAATTGTGAAATTTACTGCAATAATTTTGATGATACATTCAAAGAACAAAGACCTTACAAATTAAAAAAACTTCCTATAATAACAAATGTCAACACTTTCGATTTAGAATCCAGAACAAAAAAACTTGAACTTATTTTAAATAACCAGGGAGCAGATATTTTTATTATTAATTCATTTCCCTTTTATTCTCTTGCCGGTCATTTAAACAAACCGGTAATTTCCATAAATTATGGAGTTATTTCTACGGAAGGAATGACTTTAAAAAGAAAACTATTCTACAGATATATGGATTTTACACAAAATTTTTTTTATTTCAGGAAATCATCCCGAATTATCAGCATCTCGGATTATCTTAATATCAAGCTGCCTGCTTATCTAAGGAAGAAAGCGGATTACGTTCATTTGGGAGCTGACCATTATCGCTCAGATAAAGAAATTACAAACCAGCAGATAATTGATTTCAGGCATAAACTTGGCGTTGAAGATAATGACTGCCTTTTATTATATGTCGGCAGACTTAATCCGGTTAATCAGCCTTACAAAGGTACACAGGAGTTAATAAACCTGTTTCATGAAGCTAAAAAACAAAATAGTAAAATAAAACTCTTGATGGTCGGATTTGGATCTCATAATGACGAGATTGCCATAAAAAATGAAGGAATTCTTGCAATTACTAATGCACCACAGGAATTGATGCCTCTTATTTATTCATCCTGTGACATTTATACAACATGCACAAAATGGGAAGGATTTGATTTACCGATTGTCGAAGCCCAGAGCTTCGGAAAACCATCTGTCTGCTATAACCTGTGTGCACATCCTGAAATAACTGAAAGTGGCAAAACAGGGTTTTTAGTAAGTTCAAAAGAAGAGTTTTTAAGCAGAATAATCGAGCTTTCAATTAATGATGAATTAAAAAACAGGATGAATTCTTATTGTTTTGAATTTTCAAAAAGATTTTCATGGAAAAAAACTGTTTCTGAATATGACAGAATAATAAGATCGATCCTTGAAAAGGAGCTGCCTGAAGAAAGAATAAAAGCTATCAAATATGACAATAAAAATATCAGCAGCAGTAAACCGGAAAATAATAAGACAACACTTACCGGTGAATCTGAAATAATACGACAGGATACGACCAAGGATGAAACAGATAAAATATCCGAAAAAAAAGCTACGGTTCTTATAATCAATTACAATTCTTCAATTTCATGTCTTGAGGAATGCATAAATTCTTTAAAATCACAGACAAACAAAGATTTTGATATATTGATTTTTGATAATGGCAGCACTAACGATGTAATGAATACATTTTCCGGTAAAATAGGGTTAGATGAGAGCTTAAAAGGTTATTTAATATCAGAGGAAGATAAAAAGAACATAAAGATAGAGATTATAAAGAATTGTAAGAACGCCGGTCTTGGTAAAGCAATAAATCTTGCATTAGATAAAATCGACACCCGCTATATACTGATTTCAAATTTTGATGTAGTTTACGATAGAAATGCAATAGAGGAATTTATGAAAATGTTGGACACTGCGGATGAAAATATCATCGGTCTCGCCCCAAAAATAAAACTTTCTTACCGAAGGGATTATATAGAAAGCGTAGGGACATATCTTGATGCATCACTATATGACTGTTACCAGGGATTTGGGCAGCTTGATTTACACCAGTATGATGTACCCGAAGAAATATTCGGAGTTTCATTTACATCTGCTTTTCTCAGGACAGATGCTTTCCAAGAAAGCTATATTGGAAAAATTGAGGAATCATTTTACCTGTTTTATGAGGATTTCGACTTTTGCTATAGAGCCGATCTTTTAGGTTATAAATTCAGGTCATGCCCGAATGCTGTTGTTTATCATAAATATTCTTACAGTTTCAGGGAAGAATCAACTGCTTTTGAAACAAAGTATTACTATAAAAGGCTGAATCTGCTTAAAATGATGTATAAAAATTCTGAAAATAATACTATAAATAAAATTCTTCCTATAGAAACACGGATAATGAAGAATAACCTTAAAGATAAAAATTTAAAAAAAGTCTCGAAAAGGATTCTTTCGGGTTTTCGCAAATCCAGAAAATATCTATTGAAACAGAGAGGTATTATCCAGCTTACCAGGGTTTCCAATGATTATGAAATTATAAAATATTGCTGGGGAGAACAGAATTTTTTTGATATTGTAAAAAACGAACCGAAATATGAAATAGCAAGCCTGGAAAAGACCTATAGAAGATTGTTTGTCATCACCGGCAGTAACAAGTATATGGAATATATAAGCTACCTTCATAACATTGATTTTACTAAATTCAGATTTGAGAAGGAAATATTAAGACAAAAACTTCACAGCAAACTTGAAAATGAGCCGATAAGCGTCCATGAGTTTATCGATAAACTTTAACTGCCTGCATTTGGTCAAGTTAAAAAACAATCGTCTGAATTATTAAATTAGAAAATAAAAGTTAAAATATTAAAACCAAACTTGGAGTCTTAAAAACGATTCATGAAAATCGGCATTGACATATCTACTGTATTAAACTTCGGAATTAATGTTGGTTCAGGCAGGTACATTATTAACCTCTTGGACAGCCTTTTTTCATTAAGCAGGGCTAATAAAAAATACAATGATTTTTCTTTCATTCTGACAGGCAGATACACAACGGAAACCAATTTATATCATATATCAGACGTGAAGGAAAAATATCATGATGTAAAAACAGATATAAAAATATTTCCTGTTACAGATGAGAAACTTGAAAAATGGAATAAAAGGAATTTCCCTCCTCTGGAGCTTAAAGGATTTAAGGCTGATGTTCTGCACTGTCCTGACTATCTGGTCCCTCCGACGCTGAATAAAAACATAATACTTACTATTCATGACTTGTCTTTTTATAGATTCCCTGAATTTAACTTTGAATGGTTCATAAAGAAATACCAGACTGTCGTTTTAAATAATGCCAGAAGAGTAAAAAAAATAGTTGCAGATTCAAATTCAACAAAACAGGATATAGTAAATTTTATGGATATAAATCCTCAGAAAATTGAGGTGGTTTATATGGCAGCTGATAAAAAATTCCGCAAACTTTTACCAGGTGAATTAAAAAAGGGAGTTCCGGGTAAATTTAATGTTAAAAAAGATTATATATTAAGTGTGGGGACAATAGAGCCGAGGAAAAATTTTAATACATTGATTAAAGCATTCAATATATTTAAAAAATCATTTAAGATATCCGAAAATTATAATCTGGTAATTGCAGGCAAAACAGGATGGAAAAGCGAGGAGACTTTCGAAGAACTGCATAAAAGTCCGTTTAGGGATGACATAATATTTACAGGTGAAATATCTGATGACGATCTGGTTCAGCTGTACAATCAGTCCTCCCTTTTCGTATATCCTTCTGTTTTTGAAGGCTTCGGATTTCCAGTACTTGAAGCAATGTCCTGCGGACTTCCTGTGATAGCGGCAAATACTTCCTCTATTCCTGAAATCTTTCAAAACGATGAGTTTTTAATAAATCCTTTTAGTGAAGAGGAAATTGCTGAAAAAATAAATCTTGTCCTGGTAAATGAAGATGTTAAAAAAGATCTCTCAGCGATTTCTATCAAAAACGCTAAAAAATTTTCATGGGAAAAAACAGCTATTGAGACCATGAAGGTTTACAAATCAT
>JAMCVO010000646.1:2024-4396 GCA_023475715.1 Actinomycetota bacterium | reverse complement strand
GTCCTGACCCCGCATGCAAACAGATTCGCTTCCATTACAACTGGAGCAATAAACGGTATTGCGCCAGTTATTACTGCATTAATTCCTATCGTACCATTTTTTTTCGGAGCAGTTATTGATATAAAAATCTGTTATTATATTTCCATTGGTGTTGCAATGATAAGTCTTTTTGCAATCGGGATTTTTCTCGGCAAAACTTCAAGGACAAGATTAATTATCGGAGGCATAAAGATGCTTCTGGCTGGAATTTTCTGTGTAGCACTTGGTCTTGTGCTTAATTTCATCAAGTAAAAAAGAAAAAGGGCTCTGATTAAATCAGGCCCCTTTCCTTTTTAGCTGTTAACTTTTTAATTTTATACGAAGGAGCTTTCGTTTTTTTGTTAACAACTAATATTTCAATATTTGAATTATTTAACTATAAAATCGGCAGATAATTGTCAATCTCATAATTAGTCACAAAAGTTCTGTATTTGTCCCATTCAATTTTTTTATTTTCAATGAATTTCGTAAATATGTGATCTCCAAGTGCTTCCTTCATCAGTTTGCTGCCCTCAAGATTTTTTACTGCTTCGTATAGATTATCGGGCAATGTGTCTATTCCTGCTTTATCTCTCATCATATAGTCCATCTCAAAAATGTTTTCTTCTATAGGAGCCTGCAGCGGATACTTATTTTTAATTCCTTCAAGTCCTGCAGCAAGCATTACGCTAAAAGCAAGATATGGATTGCATGCGGGGTCAGGACATCTGAATTCAACTCTTGTCGCCTTTTCCTTTCCGGGTTTGTAAAGGGGAACTCTTACCAGAGTAGATCTGTTTCTTCTTGCCCACGAAATGTACACGGGGGCTTCGTATCCGGGCACAAGTCTTTTATAAGAGTTAACCCACTGGTTAGTAATTGCAACAAATTCTTTACAATGCTTTAAAAGCCCTGCGATGTAGCTTTTCCCTTCTGCGGACAAGCTGTAAGCATCCTTAGAATCAAAGAAAGCATTTTTATCTCCTTTAAATAAAGACTGATGTACATGCATGCCGCTTCCATTTTCGCCAAAAATAGGCTTGGGCATAAAAGTTGCATAAACATCATGTTTCATTGCAATTTCCTTAACAACAAGCCTGTAAGTCATTGCACTGTCAGCCATCGTAAGCGCATCCTGGTATCTTAAGTCAATTTCATGCTGTGAAGGTGCAACTTCATGGTGAGAATATTCAACACCTATTCCCATGGAATCAAGATAAAGAATTGTTTCTCTTCTTAAATCGCTTGCTACATCAAGTGTTGTTAAGTCAAAATAACCGCCATGGTCCAGTACTTCCGGAGTTCCCTTATCGCTTTTGAAGTAAAAATATTCAAGTTCGGGGCCTACATAAAATATATACCCCAAATCTTTAGCTTTTTTTAAATTTTTCTTTAGAATCCATCTTGGATCTCCTTCAAAATGTTCCCCATTGGGCTGCATTATATCGCAAAACATCCTTGCAACTCCGCTTTCGGAAGGCCTCCATGGAAGGATCTGGAAAGTTGAAGGATCAGGAAGTGCCATCATATCGCTTTCCTCAATTCTTGAGAAACCTTCGATCGAAGAACCGTCAAAACCCATACCCTCCGATAAAGCACCTTCAAGCTCTTCAATTGTGATTGAAAAGCTCTTTAACATTCCCTGGACATCGGTAAACCATAATCTGATGAATTTTATATGGTTGTCCTTGGCCTTTTTTAAGACGAATTCCCTCATCTCGTCTAATTTTTTACTATCACTCATAGCTCCTCCTCGTGATCCGTTTTTTTAAATATAAAAAATATTGATAAATTAAAAAATTAATCCGGTTTTTTATAATAGCTTAATTATATTTCAAATACATTACAGAAATGTTAAATTTATGTTAAATCTTTCGCGAGAACATATATCCTACATTTCTGACAGTCTTAAGCATTTGGTCATATGGTGAGGGAAGTTTTGAACGTATTCTTCTCATGTGTACATCGACGGTTCTGTTACCGCCATAAAAATCATACCCCCATATTGTGGATAACAGGGTATTTCTGGAAAAAACTTTATCTTCATTTTGTATTAGGTGCTTAAGCATCTCAAATTCCTTGAAAGTAAGTTCAATAACCCTGTCTTTTACGGAAAGCTCATATTTTTCAAGATTTATGATAATATCTCCGATAATTATTAAATTTTTTGAATCCGTTGCACAGTATTTGTTGAATATTAAGTTTGTCCTTAATAAAAGCTCTTCCTCCAGATGTTTAAGCAAAATCACATCTTCAAACTTAATCATACCTTCGGACAAAATTCCCGCCTGGTCAATGTTTATTATGAGAAGACAGGGAATCTGAGTTCTTTGAAGCTCCTCCACGTGATCCGT
>JAMCVO010000646.1:0-2014 GCA_023475715.1 Actinomycetota bacterium | reverse complement strand
ATTAAGGACAAACTTAATATTCAACAAATACTGTGCAACGGATTCAAAAAATTTAATAATTATCGGAGATATTATCATAAATCTTGAAAAATATGAGCTTTCCGTAAAAGACAGGGAATCTGAGTTCTTTGAAGCTCCTCCAATATTTTGCAGTCATAACTTTGTTTATTTAAATCACTTTCAGAAAAACCAAAAGTGCTTCCCAATTTTTTGCTTCCTCCAGTTTCAGTTAAGGTGAAGGTAGTCAAATCTATTATTATTAACCCGATTTCGCTCACATCCTCTTCATCAAGAGAAGGGTTATTTAATTGAAAATATGAGAAATGCTCAGGGATTTTTTTCGAAGTGACAATATAGCTATTATCAAGCAGCCTGATTATTTTTTGTGTCAGGTCAGTGTCCCTTGAAATTATTCTGATCTTATTCATTAAATCAATTATAGCTGTATTAATTAATGTTTGGTGATAGTGATTTAAATAAACAAAATTATGAAATTTACTCAATGAATCTGTTTGTTATAGGATATCTTCTGTCTTTGCCAAAAGCTCTGTGAGTTATTTTTATTCCCGGCGAGCCCTGCCTTCTTTTATATTCGTTCATATCAATAAGATGCATAACCTTTTTAACAATTTCGGCAGGATAACCAAGCTTACCGACCATATAATCAAAGTCCATATCTTCTTCCATGTATGCCTTTATAATCTTATCAAGTAAGTCATAAGGAGGAAGAGAGTCCTCATCCTTCTGATCTGGTCTCAATTCTGCCGAAGGTACCTTTACCAGTATGTTTTCGGGAATAATATTATTATATTTTTTATTGATAAACCTGCATAAGGAATATACTTTTGTCTTATAAATATCCTTGATTGGCGAAAGGCCTCCAGCCATGTCCCCGTATAAAGTACAGTATCCCACGCTTGTCTCACTCTTGTTGCCGGTAGAAAGCACAAGCCATCCATATTCATTGGATAGTGCCATAAGGATGTTTCCCCTGATTCTTGCCTGGATATTTTCTTTGGTCAAATTAATAGTGTCGGATTTAAAAATATTTTTTAATGTTTCCAGATAAGAACCGTAAGTATCAGATATCGGAATCTTTATTGAATTTATCCTGATGTTTTTAACCAGTTCCAGGGAATCATCAATGCTTGATTTGCTTGAAAAGAGAGAAGGCATAAGTATTCCTGTAACATTTTCATTTCCAAGTGCCATTGAAGCGATAACTGCGGTAAGTGCCGAATCAACACCGCCGCTAAGTCCTATAACTGCTCTTTTAAATCCATTTTTATGCATGTAATCTCTTGTTCCAAGAACCAGAGCTTCAAAAATTTCTTCATCTTCACACGAAACCAGATCGTTATAATTTGTGCTTATGTTTTTACATTCGATTTTTTTGTTTAAAGGACGTTTTTTGACTGATCTGTCCGAATTTTTTATTGGCAACTCGATTAATTCCGGAAGTTCGATATTTTCCCTTGAAAGTTCGAGCCTCTGGTTTTTATATCTTGTATCTTTTAACCTGATTGACTCAACTTCTTCCAGGTCGACGTCATAAATAAGCAAATCTTCTTCAAATGGTTTGCATCTTGCAAGTATTTCCCCGTTTGCGTCAATGATTAAAGAATTGCCGTCAAAAACCAATTCATCCTGACCGCCGACAAGATTGACATAAGCTATGAAAGCTCTGCAGTCAGTGGACCTTGTATGCAGCATCTTCTCCCTCTCAAAAATTTTTCCGGCATGATAAGGGGAAGCGGAAATATTGATTATGAGCTGAGCACCACCATGGACTGCCTGAATTTTTGCAGGTCCCTCTGAATAATAAATATCTTCACAGATATTAATTCCGATCAGGCTGTTTTTTATTTTAAATATTTTATTTTTGATTCCTTTTTGAAAATATCTTTCTTCATCAAAAACAGAATAATTTGGAAGGTGTTGTTTATTGTAAACGGAAACAATTTTTTTATCATGCATTATTGCTGCAGAATTAAAAATTTCATTTTCCCTGTTT
>JAMCVO010000764.1:3677-4406 GCA_023475715.1 Actinomycetota bacterium | reverse complement strand
ATATCTTTATAAATTACAGGATAAGCTCCTTCATTGTTCCAGGACCACCATTCCAATGTAACAGGTTGGGCTGCCGTTGTTTCAGCTGCCGTTGTTTCAGCTACAGTAGTAGCAGTCGTCGTTTCTGCTGCAGTAGTCTCTGTTGCCTTAGTAGTTTTACAACCAGCAAGTGAAAATGTTGATAATATAAACATGCTTACTAATAGTACCGATATCCATAATAATGACTTTTTCATTTTAAATTCTCCTCATTTAAATTTTACTTTTTTAATTTTTCTAGTAAAATTCTTTCTGAGATTTGTTTGGTATAGTTGACGCATATGACAAATAAATTATAACTAAACAAATCTCACTTTTAATAATTACATTGTCTCAAAAATCACCCCCTAATATTTTTTTTAATAGCAATTAAGTAATTTATATCAATCACCCCCTCTCTCTTTGTTTCTTGGTTACTTCCTGTTTCTTAATCAAATCAAAGACTATATTTAAAACAATACCCATGATATTTATTCTGAAAATACCAAAACCTCTTGTTTTAAATTTTATTTATTATTTACATGTTTATTCATGCCCTCTGTAAGCTATAGTTGTAAATATACTAAAATTATCTTTTATCGATATTAACCTTGAATGCTGAACAATTATGCCGATACTGCTTTCTATCTTTACAGAGTAAGGTTTTAATACTTCAATGCTTGCAGGTATTTCTTTCAAATTATTTAAGTG
>JAMCVO010000764.1:0-3561 GCA_023475715.1 Actinomycetota bacterium | reverse complement strand
GAATATAATTATCGCTTCATGCGAATAAAGCTCCCCGGCTTTCGGATCAGGTATTTCTCCATCCGGTATAAACCATATTTTTGAACCATATTCTTTCATTTTTTAAACCTATAAAATAGTTATTTAGATTTTTAATTTATAAAAATTACTTTAAATCTCAATTATTTCCTGCTCTTTGTCTGAAAAAAACATCAACACCAGATTTAGTTACTCTAAATCCATCTTCCCATCTGAAACCAAGATCAGGAGTGCTTGCAAAGGTATCTGCCATGAATGTCATATTTCCCTTGATTTCATGATTAAACAATAATTTTTAAAAAAATGTGTTTCTATATTTTTTCCATGTGTTAATAAATTCGTAGGTATTGTTCCATGCATTTTCAGTATCTTCCCGAACATTAGTTATTGGTGATAAAACAAAACCTCCTTCTTTGCCCAATATTTTCATTGCATCTATAACAGCTTGCCTGGTTTCTTCTATGGTATCCATTTCAACTGTAACTCCTCCATTCACACCACCCCATATAGCTTTTTTTCTTTTTTGAAACTTCTCCTTAAGAACAGACATATCCATAAACTTGTCTTGTTTTGGATCAACTCCTATTAAGATATCTATATCTGAATCCAAAATATAATCAATAATAGGCAAAAATGAGGTTGTAATAATGTACCCATACTTTTTTCCGGCTTGATGCACCAACTCTGATTCTCTTTTAATTGTAGGAAGTATAATATTTTTATAGGCATCAGGTGTCCAAAAATCTGTTGTTTCATACCATGCCCTTCTTACTACTAAATCAACATCCGTCACATCTAGATAAATCTCAATCTGTTTTACATTCCAATCACTGATTATATTTACATATTCTTTAATTACTTCTGGTTTTGTTAACGAGAGCATCATTGTAGTTTCATAACCTGATAACCAGGCAATCATATCTGCAACTGAAAGTTGAAAATGGTTCCATCCTACCTTTGTATTGCCCCAACCAATCACACCTGCAACTTGCAACAAATTATGTTCATGGGCAATTTTTCTTGCAATAGCTGAATCATCTTTTAGTTTTTCGATATTTTCCCTTTTAAAAGGTCCGAGAAGATACTTCAATTTCTCTAAATCTTCTTCAGGTTTTACTAAAACTTCTGTAGATCTTGTAATCACTAAATCTGCAAAAATGGGAAAATCATCTTCGGTTGGCCAACTCTCTTTTTGAATTACATTTTGCGTCAAGGGGCCTTTTGGAGTATCAAATCTCCTATGAAAATATTTATTCCCATTTTTTTCTTCAGTCCATATACTGCACTTCGCATCCGGATGTATCGAATGATCTAATTTACCCACACTTACAACTGCATCTAAACCTAAGTTTAATTCTTTCTTGATATAATCCTCGTGAGATTTAGACTTCTGTAATAAATTATAAAAAAATAGAAATGCACATGGTATGTAATCAGTTTCTTTACATTCAATAGTATTAATTAATCTTTCTTTTGATGTCATATTCTGTTTAATATCCACCCTCTTCTCCTAAATGATTCTATTTAAATTCCTTAAAATTTCTTATCAAAACAAATTAAAGCAATTATTTATTACTGAAATTCCAAATATTTGATATTCCCTTCTTATAATCACCATATAGTATAAACCATGTCCTTAAACCATATTTTTGAACCATATTCTTCCATTTTTTTAAACCTATAAAATAATTAATTTAGATTATTGATTTATAAAAATTACTTTAAAGTTCAATTATTTCCTGCCATTTGTCTGAAAAAACATCAACACCAGATTTAGTTACCCTAAATCCATCTTCCCATCTGAAACCAAAATCAGGAGTGCTTACAAAAGTATCTGCCATGAATGTCATATTTTCCTTCAAAATATCTCCTGATTTTGGTTTCAGCCATGGTTTTTCAACTTCTATTATCCCGGTTCCATGACAAGGTCCATATAGAAAATTATTTCCGTATCCATTTTCTTTATAGTAATCTATGAATTTTTTGGCTACTTCGCTGGCTGCTATTCCCTCTTTAATCCAATCATAAGTTTTTAGATGCACGTCAAGACCGAACTGAACAATTTTTCTTATATCTGGCGGCATCTTACCCATATATACAGGTCTTCCTATTGCTGAAGAATAATTTCCAAATCTTGCACCTATATTAATCTGGATAATTTCATTTTCTTCAACCTTTTTAAAAGTCGTTCTCGAGATCGCATTCCTGGTATTCTCTCCACTGAAAAAATATTGCGGGAAAGCTTCGCATTCGGCACCATTTCTATACAGGGATTCCAGAATCATTCCAACTACTTGCTTTTCGGTTAAACCTGGTTTTATTTTACCGATTATTTCATCAAGAACTATCTCGGTTATTTCATGTGCTTTCTTTATCAAAGCAACCTCATTTTCGCTCTTTATTATTCTTGAATTTGAAACTATATCATCTGCTCTTATTATTGTGCCGTCTTTGCCTAAAGAATCTTTTACCCCATCAAATACAGGTAAAGATAGGATTGTATAATCTCCAAGTCCTAATTTTTTTATACCTTTACCATGACTTGCTTCATCAAATATTTCTTTAAAACTGCTTAGTGGCACTCCCGGATATTCGGGTTCTGCAGATTCTCTGTATTCAAACATCTTTCTTATTTTCTTTATCTTACTTCTGGATTTTGCAAAAGGCTCAGCTTCCGGCCCAATTAAAAGTATTGGTTCACCTTCTTTTGGGATTATAATTCCTGCTGTCTCGAAAGCGGGCCAATGATTGCTTAAATACAATACATTTGCAAAATCAGATTCAGTCGAATGAACTAAAAGAGCATCCAAGTCTCTTTTTCTTAATTCATCCTGTACGCTTATTATTCTTTGTTTAAATTCTTCATTAGGAATTTCGGAAATCATTGCATCTCCCTTACATGAGTGGATAATAAATTCTATCAATAATACTTATTTATTTTTTAACACACTTGAATCCCTGATAATAATTTCCAAAGGTATATAGACTTCATCATAATTTTCTATATCATTTTCCTGAATCTTTTTTAAAAGCATTTCTGCAGCAGTATATCCAATAAGTTCTTCAACCCGATTTAAAGTAGTTAGGACAGGTTCCATTGACTCTATAAATTCCAGGTCATCAAATGAAGCAAGCTTTATATCTTGAGGACACTTTAATTTTAATTCACGCAATGCTTTTAAAACACCAAGGGCCATGGAAGTGCTCCCGATAAATATTGAAGAAGGTTTATCTTCCTGCAAGAATAGTTGCTTTGTTAGTTCATAACCACTGTTATTATTCCATGCACCAACCTTAATAAGATTTTGGTTTATTTCTTTGTTATATTTTTTTAAAACATTCTGGTAACCTTCTAATCTTTTTTTACTTGACGTCTCATTAATTGGCCCTGTTATAAAAGCTATTTTACCTGTAGCATCATTTTCCATAAGATGTTCTGTTAAAATTTCTGCACCATTTACGTTATCATGCAAAACACAATTTATCTTAATACCCTTTAATTTATTATCTATAAGCACAAAAGGGAGATGCAATGATTTCCGA
>JAMCVO010000118.1 GCA_023475715.1 Actinomycetota bacterium | reverse complement strand
CAGCAGTTATTATTAATATTTTAATATTTGTATTTTTCATTGAGTTTTTTTACAACCTAAAAATAAAAATAGATATGAATGGAGACCACTTGGGTTTTTGCAGATTTTATAGTAGCATTATTTTTTGAGATGTACGGATTTCCTTTAGCAATTTATAAAAAGTATGTCCCAGTTCATCCCAAAATTTTCTAATAGAAGCAATTATGAGAGAAAAAATTATCCTATTATAAATACTGAAGTGGAAGTTTAAAAGATGGTCACTCAACGTGGATTTATGTTGCATCGCCTGGGGTTGGTGATGGAGCCGGATCCGGGTAATCCCCAGGAGATTGAAGGCGTTTTGAATCCAGCTGCTGTTCGTGGTCCTGATGGTAAGCTTTACCTGTTCCCACGGCTTGTCTCGCGGGGCAATTACTCTCGCATCGGCATTGCACAAGTACGGTTCAATAAAGCCGGCGATCCGTCAGGAATCGAGAGGCTCGGCATCGCATTGGAGCCGGAAGCCGATTATGAGTGGCGGTCCGACAGTAGCGGCGGATGCGAGGATCCCCGTATCACATTTGTTGAACCACTTCGGCGCTACATGATGACTTACACGGCATTTTCGACCCGAGGCCCACGGATTGCCTTGGCCGTATCGGAGGATTTATTCCACTGGCAGCGCTTGGGATTAGCTACCTTCGCGCCGTATAACGGGATAGAGTTCAACGGTATAGATAATAAGGATTCCAGCCTCTTCCCCGTTGCTATTCCTAATCCATCAGGGAAACTAGAACTTGCGATTCTCCACCGGCCACTTTTTCCCGGCACTCGTCCGGAGGAAACCTGCTGCAACCCTGGCTCCCGTGAGGTTGATCTCGAACGGGAAAGCATCTGGATTTCCTACTGTCCGATGGCTTTAGAAGGACATAGACCAGATCAGTTCGGCCCATTTACCTCGCATCACCGGCTGGCTGCTCCAGTGTCGCCCTGGGAGCGGCTCAAAATAGGCGGCGGCACTCCGCCAATCCTAACCCGGCATGGCTGGCTGATCATTTACCATGGCGTTAGCGAAATGGTAGAGCCGGACAGCGACGGAAATCAGTTGCGCTACTCGGCCGGGGTGATGGTGCTCTCTAAAGAGCATCCGCATTCTCTTCTTTATCGTTCGGTGGAGCCGGTGTTGACTCCGATGCGTCCGCAGGAACGCTGCGGGACCATTGCCAACGTAGTGTTTCCCACCAGCATCGACCGGCGCGATGATATTGGCTCACCGGACCGCTACGACGTCTATTATGGGATGGCTGACAACCGGATTGGTGTGGCACGTCTTGATCTGCCGGATTTCTTACCGCCAGGAGGAGTCGCCGACCCGCCGGGAGCAAAGGTGTAGTGCCCCGATTTGGAATTGAAGACAAACATGACTGTCTTACCGACTTTTTCTAGCCGGCTCTGCATTATTCTAAAAAAATTTGTTAATTTTTGTTAACTTCAAATAACCTAAAAACATCAAACAAAGCCAAGTTTCTTTCTTTTATTATCTTCATTCCGGATTTTATTATATTTTGTCCGGTATCTCTGTTTATATTTGCTCCGGTTATAAATCTAAAAAGAGGATTGGATAAATTTTCCAAAAATGCGATAAATCTTTTTTTACTTAAAACATGTTCTATCATTAAAAGTTTTCCTTCAGGTTTTAGAACTCTTTTTATTTCCATGAGACCTTTTATGGGATTGGGAACAGAGCAAAAAACACTGCTGGTTATGACATAGTCAAACAAATTATCCCCAAAGTCCAAACTCTCAACATCCATAAGCCTTAAAGTAATATTATTTTTACCTGATTTTGTCAACTTCCTTTTAGCTTTCTCTAGCATATTTTCGGAAAAATCTATTCCAATAACTTCAATGGGATCAGCATAGTATCCAATGTTGTTTCCCGTACCAATTCCTACATCTAAAATCTTTCCTTTAAGAGGGGAAAAGTATTTTTTTCTCCATTTGGAATAAAGTAACTTTTCCATCGGCAGTTCTACTAAATCATAAAATCTTGCATTTCGATTATATTTTTTTTTGGTTTTTATAATTTCATCCATCTTAAAATTAATTAGAGTTTATCTTGTGCATTTCTGGCAGGTTGCTCAGACATAGTATTTTTCTTCTTAAATTTTCCTTTTTAAATGAGGTTTGTTACTATGCATAACCCCCGCATAGGCATTTTTGTTAATATATAATACTGCACTCTTCTATTGACCTTGTCAAGCGTTTCTATCATTTAATTGTTACAATATAAAAAATATTAAATATAAAAATAATATAATCCTTAAATAAGAAATAATTATGATGTGGGGATGGCAAAAATATCATTAAATTTTTGTAATTACCAAATATATTTATGTTGACATGACACTAGGATACTTATGCCGGCTGCTTTGGTCATTACCAATCATGTATTAAAGAAATTTAAAGAAATAAAAGATTAGAAGAAAATATTTAATAACATCTTGTCATTAAAAGTCAGAGGCCGGGAAGTATTGTTGTTTTATATTAACCTATCTACTATTATAGATTCAAATTATATTATTTCAGTATCAGGTTTCTGGAAGGCTAATTAAAAATATTATTACCGGTTATAAGTTATATGGAAAAGATTCTTATTGTTGATGATGAAGAAGAAATCAGGAAATTAATAAGTGATTTTTTAACCAAGGAAAACTTTGAAGTTGAAAGTGCAAAAAATGGTAAACTGGCACTTGATTCAATTAGCAAAGAAAAAAAGGACTTTCAGCTCATAGTTCTTGATATTATGCTTCCTGATATAAGCGGGATAGAGCTTTGCAAAGAGATAAGGAAAATAAGCACTGTTCCGATAATCATGTTAACTGCCAGAAGCGAAGATATAGATAAGATAGTAGGTCTTGAAGTAGGTGCAGACGATTATCTTACCAAGCCTTTTAATCCAAAGGAACTTATAGCAAGAATTAAGGCAATTCTGCGAAGAACTTATTCAAATAAAAATTCATCTTTAAAGTGTGACGAAATAATAAAAATATCTTTCAGGACTTCAAAAAATGAGTTGATTAATTTGGAGATAAACCCCGAAGCCAGAAGAATTAATCGAAACAGTATTGAAGTAAAATTAACCAATAAGGAATACAATATTTTAATTTATTTGATTAATAATAAAAATATAGTAATCAGCAGAGAAAAACTTCTTGAAAATATCTGGGGATTTGATTATATGGGAGAATCAAGAACAATTGATGTCCATATCAAGGAACTAAGAAAAAAAATAGGGGATCCTGGTGGAATCTTAATAGAGACTATCTGGTCTGTAGGTTACAGGCTCAACCATAATCAGGACTTAAATTGAAAATGAAAAATAAAATAATTTTTATTACAGCAATAACACTTTTCGTAATAATTTTCATTACTGCCTTTATATTTACTCAACTATTTGTAAATAATAACCGTAACATACAACTGCAGGAGCTTGCCGTACAAAATAACAAATTTATCTTGTTTATAGAGAATAATTATAATAATAACAAAGAATTACTGGATTTTATCAAAGATTCGGGAAATATAAAAAAACTGGAAAATATTATTGGTACCAAAATAGCAATAATCGATGCCAATCTGGATATATTATTGAACCCGTTGGGCCTTCCTGGCAGCAATTTTAAGGACTTACTTCTCTCAAAAAGACAGATTGGCAGATTTTTTACTCTTCCAATACTAAAAAGTATAAGAAATAATTCGTCAAAATTGATGGATTTTGAAATAGCCGGCAATAAATATTATGTTTCAGTCAATAAATTCATTCTGGATGATGGAGAATATTATTCATTATTTTTTAAAAAGAGTAATGAAATTACAATTCCCCCTGTCAGATATTTTATGAATTTAATTTTTATATTTATTATTGCTGCGTTAATTTCAATCATAACCGGAATCATGCTTGGCAATAATATTTCAAAACCAATCTTAAAATTAAACAAATCTGTCAGCAAGATATCGAATGGTGATTACGGTGAAAATATAGACATAAAAAGTTATAAAGAAATAAATGCACTGGCAAGAAATATCAACGTAATGAAAAATAAAATTCAAAAAAGCCAGGATTCGTTAAAAGATTTTACCTATATGCTGTCACATGAAATTAAAAATATGCTTACTTCGATAAATGGATATGCAATAGGCATAAATGACGGTGTTTATTCTACACAGCAAGAAATAGATGATGCAATAAAAATTATTATAAATAAAACAAAGGATCTGGAAAATATGACTGAAAGCCTGTTAATGCTTTCAAAAATAGAAAATAAAATTGTCGAATTATCAAAAGAAGAAATAAATATTGAATCTACTGTAGATGACTTGCTTAAACTTTATGAACCCGAATGTACAAAAAATAACCTTAGAATCAGTAAGTTTACTAATTTAAAGCCAGACCTAAAATTGTTCAGTGATAAATACCTTCTGCAAACAATTCTTTCAAACCTGATAAATAACGCAATAAAATATGCAACCCCTGATTCTGAAATTGTAGTAAACATAAATTCAAATGAAAATTTTATAACCCTTTCGGTTGCCAACGAGGGTTATGCAATTTCAGAAGATGAAAAAGATAAAATATTTAATTTGTTTTACAGGTCAAAAAAATATGACTTCAAAAACATCAAAGGTTTTGGGCTTGGCCTTGCAATAGCGAAAAAAATTTCGGGTATTCTCGGTGCCAGGTTAAATTTTAAAACTTCAGGCAAAATCAATACTTTTAAGTTTGAAATCCCAATATAAAGATCCCAGATAATAATAAATTTTACAGATACTTTACATTTCCTTAAATAAAACTTCACACATATGATGAATAATTACCCATGTAAAGCGAAAATTTCAAAAATAAAAAAATATTAGTACTTTGGAGGTGGGAAATGTTAAAGAAATTTTTAAAAGTTACATTACCTGTAGTTGTGATCATAACTGTAATGCTTGCTGTTCCGTCTCTGGCTTTTGGACAGACTCCGGACACAAGTTCAGGTAACACTGCAATTAGCAGCTATCTGGTTGCTGCAGACAGCAACCAAAATACAGATATAACTATTAATGGATCCTGGGGAGATAAGAAAGTTATAAAATTAAGAGGGCAAGGGACTCTGGATGCTGAAGGCAAGGGTGCAATCAGGATTAAAGGTAGAACTGATAAATCCGACGAAGGTATCATAACGATTTCAGGAAATGGAGTCCTGATTATAAGAGATCTCCAAGGCGATATTGACAAAAAAGTCACTGGTTACGGCGGGGTAGTTCAGTTGAAAGACAACACATGGATTTATTATGGATTTAAGGGAGACGCAGAAATTAAAGGTGGCGGGTTCATTATCAACTATTTTGGTGAGAATTTGACGTTACACGCTAAAGGCAGGGGACTTGTGTTTCTTGCCGGAGAAGGAACTTATACGATAGAGGGAAACTCTGAAACCAATGACAACCAGACTTAAATGGCAAGGTCAACTACATCATCTTAAAACATAAGATGCGATGAGCCTGATTGATTTTCTTTAAAAATCTAATTTATATAATAGCCTGAGAGAGAATTAAACGCTCTTGGGCTATTTATTTTTTGGTTTAAAGTCTATTGAAAGGGAATTGACACAATGTCTTGTATTTTTAGGAGTAAAATTTTCACCTTCAAATACATGGCCAAGGTGACCTCCACATTTCAAACATACAATTTCCATTCTTCTGCCGTCTGAATCTGGCTGTCTTCTTACAGCCCCTTTAATATCTTCATCAAAACTTGGCCACCCGCAGCCTGAATGGAATTTGCTTTCAGAAAGATAAAGGGATGTCCCGCACCGTTTACAAACATAGGTGCCATCTTCAAAAAAATTATCATATTTTCCGCTGAAAGGCGGTTCCGTACCCTTATTGATAATCACTCTTTCCTCTTCAGGGGTTAGTTTTTTTATAACCATTTCATTCTTCTTTCTTATTTTTATCATTTATAGCATTTATTTAACCGGATTGCTAAACAGTATATTTAAATCATGATGAAATTTCCATATTCATAAATAATATAAAATCTTCCTCACAGAACTATTTTTGCAAATTATTTGCATTTTTAATATCAATTTGATAATTTAAATTTAAAGTTTTTTAGTGCAAAAGAAAAGCCTGTAAAATATTTATTAAAAATAAGTTTATAAAATAATGCATAAAGAAAATCATTCAGGACAAAATCATATTAATTTAAATGAAATATTAAAATTTTACGGTAAAAATAATACAAAACTCGGATTGGAAGTTTTCAATCTATTTGCAAATAATAGTACGCCGATGTCTGCCGGTGAAATTTATAAAAAAATAAAACTTAAAGCCGACCTGTCTTCTATTTACAGGATAATAAAAAGATTCCTTAAGCTTAATCTGCTTAGTGAAGAAATAATAAACAGGGAGAGTTATTATTTCATTGCTAAAAACCACCATCATCATATCATATGCAAAAAATGTGGCCATATAGAATGCATACCATGCAATACAGACTTCTCATGGATAAGTAATTTTACCAATATAACACACAATCTAACCCTGAAAGGTTTATGCAATGCGTGTTCAAAAGTTAAATAAAAGTAAAAAGCTGGTTTTAATTCTGTCTTTACTTCTAATAAGTATTTCTTTAACTGCTTTACTATATTTAAATGCCTGCAACAATAAAACTAAGGCTGATCAAGCAGAACCTGGCCAAAAGTCAACCCATACGACCTTGCCTAAAGTACTTGCAGTTGAATCTTTTCTGGCAGACATTACCAAAAATATTTCAGGTGACAGGCTTGAAATCGATACACTTATACCATTAGGTCTGGACCCTCACAGTTTTGAACCATCTCCGAGCGATATAACAAAAATTGCCGAAAGCGATATCCTGATTACAAACGGTGCCGGGTTTGAAGAATGGCTTAAGAATATTATAACCGCTGCCAATGAGAAAATTGTGATAGTGGAATGTTCAAAAGGTTTGAAGGGTGAGGACCCTCATTTCTGGTTAGATCCTAACTTTGTAAAAGTTTATGTACAGAATATAAGGGATGCTCTTATAAAAGTGGATCTGCAAGGAAAAGACTTATATAATAAAAACGCCGAAAAATATACAGCCAGACTTACGGAATTAGATAGGTGGATAGCAGAAGAGGTAAAAAAAATTCCTGAAGGCAGAAGGCTACTTGTAACAAATCATGAAAGCTTCGGATATTATGCAGACAGATATGGATTTAAAGTCATAGGGACAATAATACCCGGTACAAGCTCTGTTTCTTCTCCTTCTGCTAAAGAGATTTCAGAACTTATTGAAAAAATAAAGGCAACTGGCGTAAAGGCAATATTTCTTGAAACAGGATCTGATCCGAAAATTGCCACTCAGATTGCCGGGGAAACCAATATAAAGCTTGTAACGGAGCTTTACACTCATTCTATAACAGACCCGGACGGACCTGCGCCAACTTATATAGGTATGATTGAGTTTGATACACAAAAAATTGTTGAGTCATTGAAGTAATTCATTAAGAAAACATAAAATATTGAAGAATAATGAAATCTTATAATAAGCTGCCAGTTCTTGAACCTGCAAGACTGGACATAGAGAACATATCAATAAATTATGACGGACTAAAAGCGATTGAGGATTTAAGCTTCAGTGTAAAGCAGGGCCAGCGCGTTGCTGTTATTGGCCCGAATGGTGCAGGCAAATCCACATTGTTTAAGGCACTTATTGGACTTCTCCCCCTTGAAAGCGGAAAAATTTTTATTCACGGACGGCCATTGGGTCATCATTTTGATTGTGTCGCATTCATTCCTCAGAGAGAAGAGGTTGATTGGATGTTTCCTGTAACAGTCAGGGATGTTGTTCAAATGGGCAGATTCAACAGAACTTCCAGATTCAAAAGATATTCTAAACAAGATAATGAGATAGTGCTGGAGTCAATGGTTCAGGTGGACATTCTCGAACTTGCCGACAGGCCGATAGACAATCTTTCGGGAGGCCAGCAGCAGAGAGTATTTATAGCCAGAGCACTTGCCCAGAAACCACACATACTTCTGATGGATGAACCTTTTAACGGAGTGGATGTTTTTACCCAGGAAATAATCTGGAATTTGCTTGATAAATTAAAACAGGATATTGTAACAGTTATGATTGCCACCCATGATCTTAATCTTGCATCACTGAAATTTGACAGTGTCATGTTGTTAAATAAAAAGATGATTTCTTACGGGTCGCCTTCAGAGGTTTTAACAGAGGATAATTTAAGAACTGCATTCGGAAATCAGGTAATTTTTGTCGGCAATACTGCAATAATCGACCAGTGCTGCCCAAAAGATATTAAATAACTGACTATTAAAAAAAATGTTAAACTGGCTTTTGACTCCATTTACATATGAGTTTATGCAGAGAGGTTTTATTGCTTCAGTTATTATCGGAATCATCTGTTCAGTAATTGGCTGCTATGTAGTGATAAGGTCAATGGCTTTTATGGGAGACGCAATGGCGCATGCAATACTTCCGGGAGTGGCAATAGCTTATATTTTAAATAGAAGTCTTACTCTGGGAGCACTTGCTGCTTCTATTGTTATAGCCCTGGGGATTGGCCAGCTTTCCAAACAGGGCAGGTTAAAGGAAGACACTGCTATAGGCATACTCTTTTCCGCCTTTCTTGCGTTGGGAATTTTAATAATAAGTTCAATAAGAACTTATGCAGTTGACCTGAGTCACATTTTATTTGGGAATATTTTAGGAGTCAGCAGAAACGACCTTATATTTACTGCAGCTGCCGGTTTTATCATACTGCTTTTTATATTCATTTTTTATAAGGAATTTATGATTATTTCTTTTGACCAAATCTTTGCCAGAGCAGTGAAAATACCTGTGGAAATTTACAGGAATTTTATGCTGGTATTAATGGCGCTTACAATTGTAGCCTCAATTCAAACAGTAGGTGTTGTCATGATAGCAGCAATGCTTGTTACACCGGCAGCTTCGGCGTTTCTTCTTTCAAAAAGGCTTCCGGCAATGATGGGCATTTCCTGCCTGATTGGAGTTTTATCCAGCATTAGCGGTTTGTATATTAGTTATTATGCGGACGTTGCATCGGGGGCGGCTATTGTTTTAACTGCAACAGTCATATTTTTGCTTATTTTCTTATTCTCTCCCAGGAGAGGCGTTATCTGGAAACAATTAAAAAGAGCTGCAAGAGCCAGAAGCTCAAACAAATAAGGCTCCAACTGATCCGGAGCCTTATTTGTTAATCATATTTTTTTCAATAGCATCTATGTTAAAAAGGATTAGTTTAAATACTCTGCGAGACTAATCCTTTGTATGCAAACCAACTATTTTTTATTGGCTTGTGGGAGCTGGCCTTTCTACAAGTTCAACATTAAAGGTTAAATAACTTCCTTGCCTATAAACTTTTACGGAGAGAATATCTCCAACATTCTGTCTCAGAATTTGTGCAAAAAGCTCATATTGGGTTTCAATTTTTTTGCCATTAAGTTCAGTTATTATATCTCCGGGTTTAATGCCTGCTTTTTCGGCAGGATATCTGCTTGTAACTGTTTTTATCAATACTCCTTTTACATCAGTGGTATTATCTCCCATTTCTATACCCATTACAGGCAGCCTTGCTTTTCCATATTTAATGATCTGGCTGGCTATATTTGCAGCAGTATCGGTAGGTATTGAAAAACCCACTCCTGCACTGGAACCGGATGTAGAATATATCATCGTGTTTATGCCAATTACCTGACCTTCTGAATTAACAAGAGGTCCGCCGCTGTTGCCTGGGTTAATCGTAGCATCAGTTTGAATAAGGTCAACCATCGGCAGTGTATCAGCCGAAACAGATATCTCTCTTCCTAAAGCACTTATAACACCCATTGTAACAGATTTCTGAAGTCCGAAAGGACTTCCAAGTGCAATTGCGATTTCACCGACTTTTACATCTTCAATAGAGGTGAAGACAGCCGGTTTTAAATTCTGTGCTTCAATTTTTATTACAGCAATATCAGTATTTGCATCAGCACCAATTAATCTGGCAGGATATTCTGTTCCATCAGATAAGGTTACAAACATTTCCTTTGCATTTCCTGCTACATGGTTATTTGTAATTATATAGCCGTCACTACTGTAAATTACTCCGGACCCCACGCCTTCCTGTTCCTGTTGATTGCCAAAAAAATCTTGCTGTATTACTTTTACCCGGATATTTACTATTGACGGCATAACTTTCTGGGCAAGCTGACTTATAGCCTCATCAAATGCCTTAAGTGTTGCAGTTCCGGACCCGATGGCCATACCAGTCTCAATACTTTCTTTTTTTAAGATTTCGCTGGTACTGCTATTATTTATATAATTATCTGTACTGACTCCTGCACTCGCTTCATTCCTGGGGCTGCTATTGAGAATATTGAATGGGGAAGTTTTATTTATTATAGAAATAAAACCTATAGAGGAAATACTTCCCAATAAGAAGACAACTATTATTACCAGGGCAATTATAGTATTTTTTACATTAAAGAATTTTTTCTCCTTTTTATTTACTGCGCTATTATTAATAGCACTATTACTTACACTATTGTTCATATCATCCATATTATTTTTTCTCCTTTTTTTTCTTATTATCTGATTGAGATATTTGTATTTTCTCAGTAATACTATTCCCGGATCATTAAAGGATGGTTAAAGGAAAATTAAAATATTTTAATCTCTGGTTAATTTATTTTTAATATAGATATCTTATATTTAAGAAGACCCCTCAGTTGAGGGGTCTTTTGTAGATCGTAGATTACTCTACTTTTTATGGAGGGAGCGAAAACAAAAAAATTTCTAAATTTTAAAGAACTTGTTAAACTAATATTATCTGAATCAAAAATATTTATTAACTGTCAAGATAATAATATTAATTTATTAAAATGAAATTAAAGCTGGATTAAATTTTTTTAATCTAATTATGTTAACTATATAAATTTGGGGGCTGACTTATGAGAATTTTGATTGTTGAGGATGAATTATCTCTTCTCAAAATTATTTCAAAGAGGCTTAAAGAGGAAGGTTATTCTGTGGATGTGGCTAAAGATGGTAAAGAAGGGCTATACCTTGCTGAAACCATAAATTATGATTGCATTATTCTTGACATAATGATACCGATAATAGACGGTGTTTCGCTCCTAAAAAAGCTCAGGGCAAAGAGAATACTGGTTCCTGTTCTATTCCTGACAGCCAGGGATTCCATTATCGATAAGGTGGAAGGATTGGACTCGGGTGCCGACGATTATCTTGTTAAACCATTTTCCTTTGACGAATTATCAGCCAGAATCAGGGCTCTTTTGAGAAGGCAAACAGATAACAAGGATAATTTTTTGAAGCTGGGGGATTTAACAATTAATTTAATTACACATGAAGCATTCAAGAATGGGGTACTCGTACAGCTGACTTCAAAAGAATATACAATATTGGAATATTTATTAAGGAATAAAAATCGGATTTTAACGAAATCGCAAATTGCAGAGCATGTCTGGAATTATGATTTTGATTACAGCTCCAATATAGTTGAAGTTTATATAAGATATTTAAGAAGAAAAATTGACAATAACCCTAAAAGTAAGTTAATTCATACAGTGCGTGGTACGGGATATATTATAAAGGAGAAGAAAGAGAACCAGGAAAATATGGCTGGTAGACGGAAATTGATTCAAAAATGAGTATAAAATTCAAAATTTCATTATGGTTTTCATCGATGCTTCTGATAATATTGTGTTTTTTTAGTTTTATGGTTTATTTTATAATGTCGGAAGTAATATACACAGATGCTGAAAACCAGATTAAGGATGACGCCATCCATGCTCGTTCAATAATCGAAGCTGAAGGAGAAGAAAGTTATTTTAGCAATCCGTTCAAATTGTTAGTTCCCAATACTTATTTGATCCTTTATGATATAAAAGGTAACTCGAGTTCTCTTAGCAATGTCGCCACGCAAATCATAAAAATACCCTTAGCAGATAATGATATCAGAAAAGTAAAAATCGATGGGAATTTATGGATTCTTTATGATGAGCCAATTAAGGTAAACGAAAAAATTGTTGGATGGGTCAGGGTAAGCCGTTCCCTGATGCCAGTAGTAGAAAATTTAAATAAATTCAAATTAATATTTTTGATTTCCATACCTGCTTATATCTTAATCTCAATTATTGGCGGGCAATTTATGGCAAAAAGAGCCTTGCATCCAATTGACAGCATTACAAAGACAGCAAGAGCCATAGGGAAGGGAAATTTAAACCAAAGATTAAAACTGCCAAAAGTAAAAGATGAGGTTGGAAGGCTTGCAGAAACCTTTGATGAGATGCTGGACAAGATTGAGGCGGCTTTTAAAAAGGAAAGGCAGTTTACAACTGATGCATCTCATGAGCTTAGGACACCAATAACTATTATTTCTGCACATGCAGAAGACGCATTGAGAACAGATAATAAAAAAGATTATAAGAAAGCGCTTGAAATAATATATAGAGAAAGTCAAAAAATAAGTGTTATGATATCTCAGCTATTGATGCTCAGTAGAAGTGATGAAGGAAAATATTACCTGGAAATTGAGGATATTGACTTAAAATTAATTATGGATGAGATTATTGGTGAAATGAAGGAAAGTGCCAGAGCAAATAATGTCAAGCTTCATCTCAGTGGCGAAGACGGTTTGATTATCAAAGCAGATCAGACTCTTATAACGAGACTTTTTATAAATATCATTAATAATGCTATTAAATTTAGCAAAAGGGGTGGATTTGTAAAAGTCCAGATTGCTGCCAGTCCAGATAAAAATTTTGCCAAAATACTAATCGAAGATAACGGGATAGGTATACCAAGGGAAGATATCGATAATATATTTAACAGGTTTTATCAGGTTGACAAATCAAGAAATGACAAAGGGACCGGGCTGGGACTTGCAATTGCAAAGTGGATTGTTGATATACATAAAGGTACTATTGATATAGAAAGCAGACTTGGTGAAGGTACAAAATTTTATATAAATTTACACCTTAAAAAGGAATAAACAAGGATAATAATTACAGAAGCAACTATAAAAATTTTGAAGATTTTTTAAAGAGATAAATTCTCATCGTTGTTAAATCTTGGGTTATCGCCGGAAGCTTTAACTTCGTTATCATCATAATTTAACGAACCGTAGTCTTCTTTTTCCAAAAATTCTTCCTCTTCTGCTGCGGTTGCCGTTGTCTCAGCTTTTCCTTTCTTTTTTACTACTACAGGTTCTTCTGATATTCTAGTAACATTACCGCTAAATATTCCGCCTTTGTTAATTATCAATGAGTCTGTTTTTATATTACCTACCGCAATTCCAGTTTCTTTTATTTCCACATTACCCGTTGCTTCCATGTTGCCCTCATACTTGCCTATAATCTCTACTTCGGTTGTTTTAACATCTGCACTTACAAAACCGTTTCCCTGAATTGTAAGCTTGCCATCAACTGTAAGTTTACCTTTTAACTCGCAATCAATCTCAATTGATTGCGAAATTTTAAACTTACCATCAAGAACCGCACTGTCACCTGTAATTGTTAGCAGTGTTCTCTTTTTGTCGGAATTCGGATAGTTCTCGTTTGAATAAATATTAGCCACTTACCCCTCCTGATCTAATAATTAAATAACTATTTTTTATATAAAAAATAGTTAAAACTTTTAAAGAACAATTTTACAATATTTATAATTATTCAGCAAATATTTTTAAGTCAGCTCAGAATTCCTACCCAATGAGTAATATTTGTGCTGAATAATATAATTTTATCTAACGCAAAAAAATAAAAAGATTATTTATTCTTGTAATAAATACGACCTGGATTAAAAGGAGTATTACAAAAAGGAAAAGCATCAAAATTTTTATAATTTTCTTCATATGAATTTTCTCAATTTTTGTACTGATCAGTAAATTTACTCTAATATTTAAAATTATATTATTCAGCATTTGTGCTGGTGCAAAATTATAGCCCTTGTTTATATATTCATAACGAATTATATTTGAATTCTTCAAATTTTTAATTTTTAATATTAAATTTAAAATATTAGCTACAATTTCTTTGGATGACTTTCCGGAAAATTCCAGTAATAATTTATCACAGGCTTTTTCTTGTTCGGTTTTTATTATTAAATAGGTTATATGAGCAAAAGGATTGAAAAAAAGAAGATCTTTTAGGATAAGTGCGATCCAGCCTATTAAATTATCCTTTCTTTTGGCATGTGATAATTCATGCTGAATCAGTGTTTCTTTTTCAGAAAAACTTATATTTTCAATTAATGTGGGAGGTAATACTAGAGTATTTTGCTTTACCCCTATAATAAAGGGAGATAAAATTTTTTTATAAGTTAAGCTGACATCAGGAAATTTTAGTCTAACCTTTAATATAAAATTGTCTATTATTTCATAGATTTCCGGCACATCTGTTCTGTATACTTTTTCTTCATGCGCCAGATGCCTATAAAAAATGTAAAGATTTATCCATCTTATTATTAATATTATTATAATACTTATTAATATTGTGTATATGATTATATGATTGATGTCAGAAAAATTTATTATATCTTTTTCTATAGGCTTTAACTGACCAAAAATAGTACCCGGGGAAGGAAACCGAAAACCAATAATTCCGGGCTTATATTTAAAATATTCTGTATTAAAATCTATTTTTTCTATAATTATAAAAAAAGGTTTTATGAGAGGAAGGAAAAAAAATAATATTCTGATATTGGAATCCTTAATTCGAAAAATAAACAGCAGTAATAAAACAATAATCAAACTTATAGCACTGTCGTATATAATTACAAGAATATAATTAAGCAACAAAACTATAAATTCCATCAAGAATTTAAAATATTAACAAAATATTTTTTAAGTTTGATCAAGCTTATCCAGCATTTTTATGATTCCTTCAGTTGAAATGTTTTTAGAATCAGATATAAATTTGGAAACAAGTTCATTGCCGGAACCATTTAATAATTTTTCTGCAACAGATTTAATGATGCTTTTTGATAGCTCTTTCTTATCCACTGCGGCCGAGTATATATAAGTTTTGGCACTCTTATCCTGTTTTAGCAGGCCTTTTTCTGCAAGAGTCGACATTGTGGACATTACAGTCGTATAGGGAATAAAACCGTGCTCCTTTTTACCCATATCCTGCTTAAGCATTATCTCATGGACTTCACGAACGGTAATTTTTTTATTATCCCAGACTATCTTCATAATATCAGCTTCCAGATGACTGATACTGCTAAATCCGTTTATTCCGATTTCTTCTGATTTTTTCTTTAGATTCTTTGTCATTATTAACACCAACCTTTTCTTTTTTGGAATGTAAAAACCTTATAACATTAATTAAAAATAAGCAATAAATTTTACTCGATAAGTTATGATAATTAAACTTATTGGTTTACTAAACACATGTTTTAATATTTTTTCAATATAATAAATATTAAAAAATATTATTTTTTAATATTTCAATTGTATATTATTATAACACCTCTATCATTTTTATCAACTCGCCGCATAATTGTGCGACTGATGAATTCCAAATAAATAAAAATATATTATTGAATTATTAAATATTTATAAAAATTTTATTAAAAAACACTTGACATAGTATAAGATAAGTATAACAATTATGTTAGTATTTCATAATTAATATTTATAGTAATTATTTATAATAATGAAAGTAATAAATTTTGAACTCAATAAAAATCCATTTTACAAGCATTTTATTTTGTCATGTTATAAAAAAATCGACATAGCAAAAAAAGGAGGCGGAAATGAGTAAGATAATGAGAATCTTGTTGATTCTAGGTTCACTGATAGGCATCGCTGCTACAGTTAGATGGTAGTTTGGATGTCACAACAATCGTAGCAAATTTCAAACTTATGGGTAATGGTAAAATTCCTGTATTTAAGAAGTAGCAAAATTAAGAGGGTTCCTTTTGAAGGAAGAAGGTAATAAAGTTTCTTTATCTTTTTATGTTTTCCTGGTTTTTCTGGCAGGAATAGGGTCTCTAATTTACATTCTTCTTAAATACAGGAATTTGTCTATTATAGGTATTGTTTTATTTGGTGTCCTCATTTTTACTGCTGACAACCTTTCGGCTCCACTTCCAAAAACTGGAAGTGTTTCTGTTAATTTTGGCATATCACTCGCAAGTCTTATAATATTTGGTCCTGCAACAGCAATAATCGTAACGGCCATTTCAATTTTCAATATAAGGGAATTCGTAAAAAGAGTTCCATATTATAAACATCTTTTCAATGCCGGGCAGTATTTGCTGTCGTTTTCAGCGGCAGCTATTTTTTTTGAGATGTTTTATGATGATACCCAGCAGAATTTCTTTTATGCAAAGAATATATGGGTAATCTTTCTGGTTACCTATATTTTTTTTCTGCTCAATACAATATTTACTGCAGGTGCCATATCGATCGCAAGCAAAATTAATATTTTAAATGTATGGATTTTCAATTTTGCATGGCTGATACCATTCCAGTTTTTCCTTTCAGCAATGGCTATAGCTATAGCATTTCTTTACAAGCTTTACAGCCCGTTTACTTTAATATTCACTTCTCTGCCCTTAATAATTGCGCAGTACACCTATCTTCTCAGAATCAAAGAAAGGAGAACGATACTTAATAGCATTATGCAGATCGTAAAAATAATGGAAGCAAAAGACATTTACACGGCAGGCCACTCTATGAGAGTTGCCGAATACAGTGAAAAAATTGCCCGAGCAATGAGGTTCAATGAGTATGACGCTGAAATTTTAAAGAATCTTGCAAGTCTTCACGACATCGGTAAAATACAGATTGACCTGTCTGTTCTCAACAAAACCACAAAACTGACCAACAAAGACTGGGATGAAATAAAAAAACACCCTGTGATAAGCTATGATATCGTAAAGCAGATTGACTTTTTGAAGGATAGGGCAACTGCAATCCTGTACCACCATGAGAGGTTTGATGGTAATGGATATCCTTTTGGGAAGAAGGGTGATGAGCTTTCGCTGTTTGCCAAAGTGCTCATTGTTGCAGATTCATATGACGCTATGACTACTGACAGACCTTACAGGAAAGGGCTGACACCGGAAGAATCAATAACCGAGCTTGAGCGCAATTCAAGCACACAGTTTGACCCGAAAGTTTGCGAGGTAATGGTAGGAATCATAAAGGAAAGCGTGCGGGCGTTTGTTCGGGGTAGATAGTATGCGCAAGTATTACCCAAAGCATAAAATGAGAGTTAGGAATAATTTTTATTCCTTAAAAGACAATTACTGGGTAATATTAGCTAAATCTATTCTATTGCTTGCTTTGGGAGCATCTTTAGGGTTTTTGTTTTTTTACTTTTTTAAAAACCAGAGTGTTTATTTTATTAATAAATTCAAATTCTTTCAAAGTATTTTTGGTATCAGGGAATACAGGGAAGGAATGATTTATGCAAGAGTACTTTTGACAATTCTTGCCGGTAATCTGATTTCTACAGGAGCTTATTTTGCTCTTGGTTATCTGCGGATGCTGATACCCGTAACCATAATTACAGGATTTTTTGTTGTTCTTCTTTTAATGACAGGGACAGTACGACATTTGCAGACTGTACCGCTGGAAGTAATATTGCTGGTTTCGCTTGAGACTTTTTACCGCATGCTTGCAACAACGGCTGGCGAGCATTTGCAGAAAAACAAACTTAGAAAAAAATCTGTGCTTATAGTTTCGCTGATTGGAATTATTGTGCTTTTGGGTATTGCTGCATACTACGAGATGGTTCAGATTTTCAGGTAGCAGGTATCTTGCAACTAGAGCTGCTTTTTTATCTTTCTTTTTTTATATTCATCATATACAATCAACACCTGCATGAATAAGATATGGGAGGATTTTAAGAACTTATGGATAAATCCGGAGTAGAAAATTTATTTGACAATATTTCGTATCGGTATGATTTGACAAATCTTTATATAAGTCTCGGTATTGAAAAATACTGGCGTAAAAAATTTGCTGCTCAGATTAGTGGCAGAGAAAAATCAGCGCTGGATGTTTGCTGTGGGACTGGCATATCAACAGCCATAATCTGCAGGAAGATTTCATCGGATGCGAAAGTTTTTGGGGTTGATTTTGCCGGGGAAATGCTGGAAATTGCAAAACAAAAACTCGGACAGCAATATGCGAATGTGACTTTTATAACCGGTGATGCAGCAGATCTTAATTTTGATGATAATTCTTTTGATATCATAACTATCGTATTTGGAATAAGAAACATCTTAGACAGGGAAAAAGCACTTAAAGAATTTTTTAGAGTCGCAAAACCAAATGGTAAACTTGTGATTATGGAACTCAGTTTTCCGCGAAATACGCTGATGAAAAAACTGTATAATATCTATATGAATTTTATAATGGTAAACCTGGGTGGACTTATTACCGGAAACAGGAATGCATATAAATACCTTGTCCGGACAATAAGAGATTTTCCACGGGCGGATATTTTTTCCAAAACTATCCAGTCATGCGGCTGGAGCGAAGTTTCTGCTGCAGGGCTTACTCTGGATACGTGTACTATTTATACAGCAACTGCGCTAAAATAATTGGATATGTAAACTATAAGGTAATAAATTAAAGTAAAACCTTAATAAAAAATAGCAATTCATATTGCCATTTAGAATTATTCTTTTATTATTTAACCATTAATATTTTTTAGAAGCATATCAAGGAGCAGAATAAGTGCATAATTTTAATATCGAAGGTATAGTTAAAGAAATTGTTGAATTGGACGGTGATTCGATGTCAAGAGCGCAAGCCAGGCTGGATAGCCTGACCAAACCTCAGGGAAGCCTTGGAAGACTTGAAGAGCTTGCGAAACAGATTTCAGGAATTACACACAGCCTTAATCCGGACATGTCAAAAAAGCTTATAATTGTAATGGCTGCGGATCATGGGGTAGTTAATGAAGGTGTAAGTGCATATCCCAAGGAAGTTACTCCGCAGATGGTATACAATTTTTTAAATGGCGGGGCGGGCATTAACGTACTGTCAAACCATGTTGGAGCTGATGTAGTGGTAGTTGACACAGGTGTTGCAGCAGATCTTACAGCTCTTAGCTCCAATTCCAGCTTTATCAATAAAAAAATAGCATCAGGCACTGAAAACATGGCAAAAGGTCCTGCAATGAGTGCGGAACAAGCCAGGCAGGCAATAGGAATTGGAATTGATGTTGCCCGGCAGATGATAGAAAAAGAATATGGAATTATAGGAACGGGAGACATGGGGATAGGCAATACTACTGCGAGCAGCGCGATAGCCTCCTGCATGTGCGGCGTTGACGCTGAATTTGTTACTGGATATGGAACTGGCATTAATCAGGAAGGATTTATTAAAAAAGTTAATGTAATCAGGAAGGTAATTGAAGTAAATAAACCAGATTGCAGGGATGGTTTTGATGTCCTGGCTAAAATTGGGGGTTTTGAAATTGGCGGTATAGCTGGTGTAATACTGGGTTGTGCCGCAAGACATGTTCCTGTTGTAATAGATGGTTTTATTTCTGGTGCGGGTGCCCTTATCGCTGAAAGCATTGCTCCAAAATGCAGGGAGTACATGATTGCTTCACACTCTTCCGTTGAAAAAGGGCATAAGATAATGCTTGAAAAACTAGGTCTAAAACCTTTATTCAATTTTGATATGAGACTCGGCGAGGGGACCGGGGCTGCACTGGGAATCAATATTGCTGAAGCATCTATGAAAATATTAAATAAAATGGCAACCTTTGGAGAAGCAGGAGTATCACAAAAAAAATGGGTGATCCAAAAAAAATTTTAAAAAAAGGTTATGTTCAGGTTTATACCGGGAACGGAAAAGGAAAAACTACGGCAGCTATTGGTCTTGCCATAAGAGCTGCCGGCTGCGGGATGAAAGTTTTAATCGCACAGTTCATGAAATTACAGGAATGCAGCGAAATAAAAGCTCTTGAAAGATTCAGTGACCTTATAACAATAAAAAAATACGGACAGATCAGGTTCATAAGGAAAAAGCCTGTTCAGAAAGATATAGAGCTTGCAAAAAAGGGTATGGAGGAAGTAAAGCAGATGCTTGCATCGGGACAATATGGCCTTGTTGTTTTAGATGAAATAAATATTGCACAGTTTTTCAAACTTATCAGTATTGATGAAATCCTCGCCCTTATTGAAACCAAACCTAAACATGTTGAGCTTGTCCTGACCGGCAGGAAAGCTGATCCAAGGATTATTGAAAAAGCAGACCTGGTTACGGAAATGCGTGAGATCAAACATTATTATACCAGCGGTATACAGGCAAGGAAAGGCATAGAAAATTAAAAATATCAAGTGAATTAAGGATATCTCTTTGTAAATCTTCAAAATATATTAACATGTTTTATGTTAATATATGCTTACTGAAAAATAGCGATCTGCAGGTATAATCCCCTAAAAATATTTATGATTAAAATCTTGACAAAATTATTTATTTCTATTAAAGTTAGTCTTGCCTAATATTATTTAAGTTAGCTAAGTTCTTTTAATTAAAAGAAAAAATGAAGAATAAAACAAAACTTATAAGGGGGAATAAATAATGACTTCAAGTTTCTTAATTGCATTAAGAGAAGGCATGGAAGCCTTTTTAATTATAGGAATTATAATAAGTTACCTATATAAAATAAAAGAAAGAAAATACATAAAGCATGTAGTTTTTGGATCTCTGGCAGCAATAATTATAAGTATAGCAATTGCATTTATATTGGAGACAACCTTAGGTAAGCTTGAAGGAAGACCCGAGCAAATCTTTGAAGGCTCTGTAATGTTTTTAGCTGTAGCTGTATTAACCTATATGATATTCTGGATGAACAGGCTTTTTCCTTAT
>JAMCVO010000677.1 GCA_023475715.1 Actinomycetota bacterium | reverse complement strand
TCCTTCAAGTGTTTCGACATTGCATACAAGATTTTCAGATATAAAATTATTTACAATTCCTATAAAATCAAAGTATCAAAAACTTGATATGAATTCCAGGATGGCACAGATGGCTATTTTGGACTGTATTTTTGTCAAAGTAGTTTTAAATAAATTTGGCCGCAAAGAATCAGTAAAGGATGCTGAGTAATTATGCCTGTTGCGAACTTAAAACCTTTTTTGGATGATGCAAGGAAAAATAAATACTGTCTTGGTTGTTTTAATGTATGCAATGTCGAAACACTTGAAGGAGTTGTAGAAGCAGCAATAAACATGAGAACTCCTGTAGTTTGTGCCGTATACGAGCCCCAGTTGAAATATAGTGATCTGGAGATATTCTCAAATCTTGTAAAAGATGTTTCAAATAAAGTAAATGTTCCGGTCATTCTTCATCTTGATCATGCTACAGAAGTTTCTTCTATTGTAAATGCGATCAAATGCGGATTTACCTCTCTTATGTATGATGGTCCGCCTGGTCTTGATTTCCAGGAAAAAATCCATAGGACAAAAAAGGTTGTTGAAATTGCTCACAGCGTTGGTTTAATGGTAGAAGCTGAGGTGGGTTACATAACTCGTGCCGGTCAGGATGAAAATATGGCTAAAGCTAACATTACCAATGCAGAAATGGCACAAGAATTTGTAGAGCGCAGCGGCATAGATATCCTGGCACCTGCAATAGGCTCAATTCATGGGCTAACTGAAGGGAAGACAATACTAAATCTGGAGCTGCTTAAAAACATAAAAGAAAGAACCAGTTGTTATCTTTCTCTTCATGGGGGTTCCGGTGTAAGTGATGAAATGGTGCAGGAAGCGATAAATATAGGTATAAATAAAGCATCCGTATATACACGTATTTCCCATGTTGCTATTCAAAACCTGAAAAATCTTCTCGGCAAGGATTCTCCCGATCTTGCTTTGCTGCTAAATGGAATAAGGGATGGTTTCAGAGAAATGGTTGAAAACAGGCTTGAAGCATTCAGGAGCAAAAATATCTGTACCTTTCAATCCAATGTCTGTGACCTTTCATTTTCAACAAAGTATGCGGATGCAGAAAATAAGACCGGCAAAAGCTCTGCTGATTATAAAGAAATTATCGAAAATGTTGCAAAGGCAGTAATCGAAAAATTAAAAAGTTTAGAACAGTAATATGATAACAATAATATAAATACAGGCAACCGGAGTGTATAATGTCAAATCTGTTTAATGCAAATCTATGGCTTGAAACATTTTTGGGCAAGGTTGGTAAATATATCATTATGTTCGTAAATGGTGATGTTAAGTATTTTTCCAATATTCCCGTCATACTTATTATAATTACGCTTATTTATGGTATTTTCTTAGCTATTGCCTCTTATAATCTGAAAAGAATGGAAAAAAGGGTTGTCCGGGAAATTGTAAGACAGGCGGAAGTTATAATTATTTATAATCCAGACATTAATTATGTAAATTTAATAAGTAAAATTGTCATTGATTGGCAGAGATTAATAAAAAAGTATTCATTTTTTCCGTTTATTTCTCAGGAATCGGGATTATGGGTAAATAAAACAAATATCGTTAATGTCAGAGAAAATATCATGCACAATGACAGAAAGATACATCTTATCCTTGAAAGGAATGGAATAACCCTGCTGGAAGACAGAAGACAGGTCAGGAGAAATCTTTATCTGGATTATATCCACCGTACAAATAAAAAATAAGAAATTAATTACGCAAAGAATTTTAATATTGGTTTTATGATTTGAAGCAAAATCCAGAAAAGCGAATTGGAGCCGCTGCCAAAACTGGAAATGTTTTTATTAGCTTCAATCAGGGCAATGTTATATTTTTGGAAGAAACTGGTAAAGAGGGCGCCCATATCCGTACTTATCCACAGCATTAGCGGAATAATTATTACTGCAGATATGAAGCTTCGAAAGATGTCTCCCTGCGATAGAGCAACAGCCCAGATCAGCAGGAAAGGAATTATTATGAGATCGGCACTCGGGAGTATTTTATTTCCCGGAAGTATTGTTGCAATATAGGCTGTGAGAGGAATTATTATTATTGACAGACCTATAACCGAAGGTATTCCTGCAAAAAAGATCGAGTCAATCCCTACATATAAAACTCTTTTTGTGATTTTTCTGTTGACAAATTCCCTGATGTCATTTATTGCAGGATGAAGGCCTTTCAGCAATACGGTAACAATCCTGGGCATTAAAATCATGATTACTGCAAGCTTAAGCCCTGACAGCAGAGAGTATTGAATATTCGGCCATATATTCAGTTGAAAGTTCCTGTATTTTGTAATGATGCCTATTATAAATCCCAGAACAAAACCCATAACCATGGGTTCGGAAAAAAATCCAAGCTTATATTGTATCTCTTCATAAAATATATGAACTTTATTCAAGCCTGGGATCTTATTGAAAATAAAATTTACAAGTTGTGAAACCGGTGCCCAGGTGATAACCTGTGTTTGAGGGTTCGAAACTCCCTTTATGCCAAAATAATTTCCAATAAAAAATGCGTAAATGTCTGCCAGCACGAGAGTTATTGCTGAGACAATAAGCGCAATTAAAACACCAACCCACTTGATTTCAGTAATTGCAAAAATGATTGAGCCTACAAGAAGGAAAATCCAGTAGTTCCATATATCAATATTTATGGTTCTTGTAAATCGCAGCAGGAGCATGACTATGTTTAAGGAAAAAACACCGATTATTATTTGTAATGTTATCGGGGAGTTTAAGATTATTTCTTTTGAAGCTGCCCATCCAATATCAATAATTTCAAATTTTTTTGGAGAATTTAAAATTATGGTATCTATAAGCGGCTTAAAAAAATTGATGAATAAGGTCAGAAGTATTGCAAATCCCAGCATCCCTGCAAAGATAAAGGCAGAGTTTTTTAAGTTTTTCAAAGGTTTTCGTGTGGTTATAAAGCCTGCAAGAAATAGTATCGAAGGAATTATTATTACAGGTCCGATTTCAATTATTTTACTGATTATTGCATTGGTGACAGCCATATTTTAAATAAGATTTTAGTATTCAGTTTAGATAGTTTATAGCAATAATTTTTTATTTGCAAATCAAGGAAAGCCTTCAAATGGTTTTCTCAATACCCATCCTGGCTTATCAATTTATTTTTTATCACGAAATTTTAGATGCTAATAAATCAAGAAAACTTATTGAAATTCTGATTTATTTTATATATAATATGAAAATATATGCATAACTTGCACAAAAGTGCAATTTTTAAAAATAAAATGGATAAATCAGAAGAAAAAAAACTTTTATCAAAAATAGCAAGGCTTTATTACCAGGAAGATATCAATCAGCAGGAGATTGCCGATAAGCTGAATATTTCAAGAACGAAAGTTTCACGATATTTGACTAAGGCAAAAAAAGAAAAAATAGTGGAAGTCAGGATTAATTCACCATGGGAAAAGTTTGAAGAGCTTGAGAATGAAATTGAAAGAAGGTTTGGAATTAAAGAATGCCTGGTTGTTCCTACATTTTCACAAATTGATGAAACATACAGGCAGATGGCCATTTCTCTGGGCAATCTTCTTGAGAGAATTTTAAAGGATAGAGATAATCTTGGAATAGGCTGGGGTGTAACTCTCAGGACAGTAAGTGATTACCTGGAAACCAGTAAAAAGATAAACATAAAAGTCGTACCACTTCTTGGGGGGCTTGGAAAGGTTGGTACCGGAGTTCACACAAATTCTGTGGCAAAAACCATTGCTGACAAGTTTGGCGGGGTCAGCTATGTAATCCACTCTCCGGCGGTACTGGACAGCAGGGAAACAAAGGAAATCATAACAAATGACAGCAATGTAAGGGAAATAATTGAAATGTCTGATGGTATAGACACAGCAATTATTGGTATGAGCGATATCGGAGCTGACTCCACTATGATAAAAACCGGCAACTTTAAAATTCAGGATTTTAAATATCTTGAGAGACTTGGTGCCGTTGGGGACATTAATCTGATTTTTATAAATGAATCCGGCGACCCTGTCCCGACTGAAATTGATGAAAGGATTGTCAGGGCCCCTCTTGATAAAATAAAAAAGATAAATAACGTTATCGGAATAGCATTTGGGTCGAAAAAGATCAAAATAATTACAGGAGCACTGAAGGGTAAGATTATAAACATACTCATTACCGATGAAGAAACTGCAGAAAAGCTGATCAAAGGATAGAAGTCAAATGTTAAGTAAAATAAGTCAAAAATAAAATTAAGCTTTATAATTAATTTTTTGTAAGTAAGGAAGGCGTGAATGGCAAAAAAGCTGAAAAACATTGAGAAAACAGGACAGAAAACAGCATACACCATAATTGACGGACATAAAATCAGTAATTATTTTGATCTTTTTCGACCCAAATGCTATTCC
>JAMCVO010000295.1 GCA_023475715.1 Actinomycetota bacterium | reverse complement strand
GGAGCATCTTATATATGGTTCATGCTGCAGCTTACCGGAGGAGAAGTGCCTAATGTGAGCCCTGGTAAATATAAAGTTGAGATTTATTTAAATGACAGCTTGTATGGAGCTTATGATTTTGAAGTTATAGAAGGCAGCCTGGTAACGTTTAATCAGGGAACCGTTTTTACAAATGATGATTTCGCGTTTTCAATTGCAATTCCTGATAACTGGACATATACCGAAAACCAAACAAAAGATGAAGTGAGCTTTAACCTTGCTCCGCCCACCGATGTTCCTGCAATTTTCCTTTTCAAGGCAGTAAAATCTGCGCCATACAAACCTTACAAGGACTTTTCGGAAAAAGATTCCACAGATTTCGCAAAACAGCAAGGTTGGACCTTTGTCGAGAGCACTGAAAATGATCGTGTTTTAAAAAACAATGGAACTCCTTTTAAGGAATACCTGTATACTTACAGTGACAAAGATGGAGGAAATTGGGCGCTGGCATACAGCTTCGTCGAAAATAAAACCAATTTGTATCTCTTCATTGCTATCGTAAATATTGATGCTTATGGAGATATTGCTCAGGCAGTTTATTATGGAATGCTTGACACTTTGGCATTTAAATAAGCTGACTGAGGTTTACTACCTATACAAATCTATCGGATGATCAGCTATAAGCTTTGAGATATTGCTTTTTTAGCTTATACGTGATAGCTTGCTAATGCTAATATGTGCCTGTCAAAATTAAAGATATGCATATATTAGCATTTTTTAATGCAGAATTTTTTTAATTGCCATTATTCTTATTTAGAGTAAAATTAAAGTTTGATTTAAGCAATAATAAGAATGACAATAAAACCAAACAATAATCAACAAAAAAAATAGAAAAATTATGAATATGCCGGGAGGAGGGAACATAAATGATAAAAATACATAAAACTACCGAAGATAACCAGACCATCGAAACAGATGTCATTGAAAAAGGATGCTGGATCCACCTGATAGACCCTTTAAGCACTGAAATCGAACAGGTTTCAGAATCCACCGGCCTGGATACGGAATTCCTCAGAGCGGCGCTTGACAAGGAAGAAAGCTCACGTCTGGACACTGAAGAAGAGCAGATACTCGTGCTGCTTGATATACCGGTTATGGAGGTCATAGAAACTTCGGCAAGATATAATACTTTTCCTCTTGGAATAATATTAAATAATGACTTTATCGTAACCGTCTGTCTGCAGGAAAACAACATAACCGATGACTTTCTTGAGCAGAAAATCAAGACTTTTTATACATATAAAAAATCAAGATTCATACTTCAAATGCTGCTGCGAACTGATAAATATTATATGAGCTTCCTGAAACAGATAGACAAGGCAAGCAAAAATATTGAAATAACTCTTAGGAAGTCAATGAAAAATAAGGAGCTTATCGAGCTTATGGAGCTGGAAAAAAGTCTCGTGTTTTTTTCAACTTCATTGAAATCCAATCAGACAACTCTTGATAAAATGATGAAATTAAAATGGATAAAGAAATACCCCGAAGATGAGGATTTGCTTGAAGACGTTATAATTGAGAACAGGCAGGCCATTGAAATGGCCACAATCTACAGCAATATTCTCAGCGGCACCATGGATGCTTTTGCTTCAATCATAAATAACAATCTGAACATGGTCATGAAGCTCTTAACATCAATAACTATTGTGATGGCAATACCTACGATAATAGGATCTTTTTTTGGAATGAATGTCAGGGTTCCCTGGGGAGACTTTAACTATGGTTTTATAGCTATCATAGGTATAACTGCGCTTATTTCAGGAATAGTGCTGTTCATACTTGCCAGAAAAAACTTGCTATGAATGAACCCGTAAGAATAAATTATAAAAAATAAATGAATAAAGGATTTAAATGGATGCAATTCTACATCTGGATTTGGTCGCAATAATTAAGACCGTTGGATATATCGGCATCTTCGCAATCATTTTTGCAGAATCAGGGCTGCTGATTGGATTTTTCCTGCCAGGCGACAGCTTGCTTTTTACTGCGGGTCTTCTTGCCTCAACAAAAATTCCGGATACTTCCCAGAATTATTTGAACCTATGGATTTTGATAGGTATTGTTTTTGCGGGTGCGGTACTTGGCGACAGTGTCGGTTTCACTTTCGGTTTCAGAGTAGGACGCAAATTATTCAACAGAGAAAATTCCCGTCTCTTTAAAAAAGAATACCTTGTCAAAGCCCAGGGTTTTTACGAAAGACATGGTTCCAAGACAATAGTGCTGGCAAGATTTCTGCCTATTATAAGGACCTTTGCGCCAATAGTTGCAGGAGTCGGAAAAATGAATTACCGGACATTTATTGTTTTTAATATTATCGGCGGAGCATTATGGTCAGTATCGGTTCCGATGATTGGTTATTACCTTGGAAGATTGATTCCCAATATTGATAAATATTTATTACCCATCATTGCAGTTATAATCGTGGTTTCAGCTATCCCTGCCGCACTTAATTTTTTAAGGTCGAAAACCAGGAAAAAAGTAAGACCAGATGTCGAAATTAAAAATCAGGAAAGGGATCAAGCAAAGGATAGGACAAAAGAAAAGGCGCATGATCAGGCAAAAGTACAGATACAGACAGCTATAACGGAAGAAACAGGAAGAGACAGATCCTAAAAATTAATTTATGATACACATTTATAATTAAAAAAGAGCAAAAACATGTTACAACCGGAAGATTTTTTTGACCTTGAGGGTAACCATCTGAAGGAACTATTTAAAAATGCTGATTATGTTTGGGATGGGCTCAAGAATATCAGTAAATACATAAAAAATAACATCGCCCCCAATGTCTCAAATATAAGGAAGAGCTCTTCCTTTTTAAGTAAAGATATGGTTATTTATGACGGCAAAGTATTGGAATCAGGATTTACCATTGATTCAGCCAAAGGTATTGTTAAAAAAGATGGGGTAGTGCTTGAAAATGCTGCTATTATTTATGCCGGAGTTTCCCTGATGGATGATGAAATATACATCGGCAAGGGAACGGTGATAGAGCCCGGGGCACTGATAAAAGGGCCTACCATAATCGGGGATAATACTGAAATCAGGCATGGGGCCTATATAAGAGGCAATGTGATTGTAGGAAACAAATGTGTGGTCGGGCATACTACAGAAATGAAAAATTCAGTTATGCTGGGTGAAAGTAAAGCCGGGCATTTCGCATATATTGGTGACAGCATCCTGGGCAAGGTAAACCTGGGGGCAGGTACAAAACTTGCAAACTTAAAAATAATAGAATCAAAAATAACCCTGAATATTGATGGCAGGAAATATGAAACCGGTCTGCGTAAGTTTGGTGCAATTTTAGCTGACGGCGTAGAAACAGGATGCAACAGTGTCACTGCTCCCGGCAGCCTCCTGGGCAGGAACGTGCTGCTTTACCCCAATGCAACCGGAAGGGGCTATTATCCGCCAAACACAATTATTAAGCTGAAGCAGAATCATGAAACCGAAGGAAGAAGATAAGGGAAGAAAATAAAGAGAAAATAAAGGAAGAAAATAAGATATGGAAAAATTATTTGGAACAGATGGAGTAAGAGGCATAGCCAATAAATATCCGATAACATCCGAGATGGCAATGCAAATCGGGCAGGCGGTGGCCTGCATATTAAAAAAAGAAGGGCACCGGCCAAGAATAGTTATCGGAAAAGATACCCGACTTTCCGGATATATGCTTGAGAATGCCCTGGTAGCAGGCATAACTTCAATGGGAGCAGATGCAGTAATTATAGGGCCAATTCCGACCCCCGGTACTGCATTCATAACAACAAATCTGGATGCGGATGCAGGAATAATGATTTCTGCTTCCCACAATCCTTTCGAAGACAATGGAATTAAGATATTTTCAAAGACAGGCTTTAAACTGACAGATGAACAGGAGCTTCAGATTGAAGAGCTTATATTTTCAAAAAAGATTTCCGAAAGACTCGCCCCTCCTGAGGAGCTCGGAAGAGCTTACCGGGAAGATGATGCTCTTGGCCGCTATATAGTATTTTTAAAGCAAACATTTCCCAGGAGTCTTAACCTGGAAGGTATGAAAATCGTTCTTGACTGCGCGAATGGCGCAACTTATAAAGTCGCACCGGTATTATTCAGGGAAATGAGAGCAAATGTTATTACTATGAATGTAAGCCCCGATGGGAAGAATATAAACTTAAACAGCGGGGCGCTCCATCCTGAGGCCCTTGCTAAAAAAGTACGGCAAACAAAAGCTGATATCGGCCTGGCTTTCGATGGTGATGGCGACAGGTTGATCGTTGTTGATGATAAGGGCAGCATTGTAAGCGGTGACCAGATACTGGCAATTTGTACCAAAAATTTAAAAACCGAGAACAAACTGAAAAATAATATCCTCATCACTACAGTCATGAGCAATATCGGGCTTTCCATAGCGCT
>JAMCVO010000350.1 GCA_023475715.1 Actinomycetota bacterium | reverse complement strand
TTTTCTGACAGGTTTGCCATCAATTAGAAGATATACGAAATTTGTTGAATTATCTTTTCTGACAGATGATTTTGGCAAAACAATAACATCCGTCTTTTTGGTAACAGTAAAATTTACTTCCCCATTTAACCCTGCTTTCAATTTTTGGTGTTGTGGCAGTGTCACATCAACCGGCACAACCGAACCTCCGGCTGCCAATTTTATTGCTGCGACACCGATTTTTGAAATAATTCCTTTTAGGGTCTCTTCAGGAAAAGCGTCGATGGTTATTTCCCCGCTTTGGGAAGCAACAAGGTTAGCAAAATCAATTTCATCAACATTAGCCACAAATTTCAAATCTCCACTACCAACAACAGTGACATTACCTGGGCTCAAAGCTGAAACATTCTGCCCCACAAACAAACCAGAAACATCGGAAATAACTCCGTCAAACGGAGCAATAATTGTTGACCATTCCAAATTTTTCCTGGCTGATTGAAGATCCTGGTATGCCCCGTCCCTGGTCATTTCAGCAGCTTCCCGGTCATTTTTTTGTGTCATAGTTTCGTTTGCCGTACCTATATTGGCAAAACCGCCATTACCATACTGGGAAAGATGAATATCATCCAAAACTTTATTAAGGGATGATTGGGCACTTTTAAAAGTAGCTTCAGCCTTAGAAACAGCATCACGAGCCTGCACACTATCCAAGCTGGCAATAATATCTCCTTTTTTAACTATATCTCCTGCCTTAAATCCGACATATGACACCCGACCTGAAGCTAAGAATGTGATGGTGGCTTGATTTTCTGACTCAACCATACCTGAAGCATTAATTACCTCTGAAAGATCACCCTTAGAAACCACTACTGTTTTATAAGTTGGTTTTGAGGAAAATACCCAGCCCATTTTATAGGCACCAAATAAGGCTGCAAAAACCACGGCCAATAAAGCCAAGATCCATTTTTTATGGCTAAAAATAAAATTTATAAGTCCACCCATTTTTATATGAGTAATTCCAGTCTAGCTTATTGTAATAAGTTGCACAACATGTTATACTGATTTTACTTCTGAGAGATCAGATACGTAGAAAGTATTAATTTAACGACAGCCCACCTCTAATGTTTTCAATTTCCCTTGAGTTTCATTTGTTTTTCAACGCAGTTTAACACACACATAGAAAGGTGGTGATATTAATGACTAAGATTTTCGTTGGAAGTTTACCTTACAGTACAACCAGCCAAGAGCTGCAGGAAATGTTCGAGAAATTTGGACAAGTTGTTTCTGCAACTGTTGTAATGGATAAGTTTACCGGACAATCCAGAGGATTTGGTTTTGTTGAAATGCAAAATGACGATGAAGCCAATAAAGCTATTCAGGAACTGAATGGTTCTGATTTAAATGGCCGTTCACTGGCTGTTTCAGTTGCCAGACCAAGAGAAGAAAGACCTCACCAAGATAATTTCCGTAGAGACGGTGGATATCAAGGCAATCGGGGTGGACAAGGTGGTGGCTATGATAAACGCGGTGGTGGAAGAAGATAATTAATAATAGCCTTCAAGTGTTATACAAGGAGGCTATTTTAATATAATTAATTTATCTCCCAGCTTAAGTTTGCTTTTAGCAATTGTTTTTGCGGGTAATTCAATTACCTTATTAAATTTAAGGTTCCAAAAAAATACCCTATTAGGCTTAAGATTTTTTTCAATTTTAACCACAATATTTTGATTATTGAGGATTAATACATCTATGCTATTTTTCATCCCAAAAGTATGAATACCAAAGTTTGTAAAAAATAACATAGCTTTATTTTTCTTTTGTAATAACCCTAAAAGTTGATCCAAAAAAGAATCAGCTATTTTTAGTTCAGAAGTAATTAACAAACCTGAGTTTAAATTTTTTAATATCACAAACTAATATTAGAGTTTAAATCTTTTTTTGGCTACCCGGGCAATAATATCAACAGCAGCCTCAACCGGAAATATATCACTCGTTTTTATTACCAAATCATAATTTGCTGGATCTGTTATATCTTTATTGTAAAGGTTGGAAATAAACTTATTGGTTTCTTTATCCGTTTCTAGAACCTCTTTTTTTGCCTCTTCCTCAGAAATTTTTTCATAATGCATCAACCATTTAATTCTCTGGTCTTTATCTGCAATAATCCTTACTTTTAAGGCATCATTAAAAATAAAATTTGCCCCTCTTCCAACGATAATTGCATGACCCCTGTTTCCGATTTCAAAAAGCACTTTTAATAAATTCTTCTGGTAGGTATTTACATCTAAGCCTGAATTCCCTATCCATCCTTCCAATATATCCTGCAGGTATTGAATTTGATTTTCTTCCCTTTCTTTAACTTTTTCATGAGTTGTTTGTGATTCTTGTGCAATTTTTTCAACTATATCTTTATGGTAATAATCCCATTTTTTGCCTAATTTTTTGGCTAATTTTTTTGCAACTACAATTCCACCTGCACCTTTTTCCCTGGAAATGGTAATAATAGGCAGTGATTTATTTTCGCCGTGAGTTTTACGAAGATTAATTGAAGTATGCAGGTTTCTGTTAATTATGTTAAAGATTTTCATCTTTTTACACTGCTTTAATTAATAGCTTATTATAATATCAAAGATCCTTAAAGTAAACTCTATACATTTGCTTATTACTATAAGATATAATATAATTAGCATCTATGGCCAGAGAATCTGTGATTCCAGGTTTTTTTGATATAAACAATCCCGAAAATATTCTCCCAATATTAAACGGGGCAGTTGAACCTGCTCAGACACCCAAATTATACTGTTTACTTTCTAAAACAGAGTCAAGAGAATTAATCGAAAAAATTTCACCCAAAGATTATTCAAAGATATTAAAACCCAGGTATAGATATCAAAATTCCTTATTTGCTAGCAACTATCCGGAGATTTATGAAAAGGTTGAAGAGTTACTTAATGAACCTCTAATGGAAATTCAAGGGATTACTATGAGTAGAGCTGAAGCAATGTTATCCGAAGCATTTGACGATGCAGATCCTTTGGTATTTTTGGCAAACAATAATTGTTTTGAATGCACCAGCACTGTTTTACACGGAAATTGCGGGAAAGAAGCTGTTTTGGCCCAAATCGGAGAAGCCAGTAAACAACAACTGATTGAAAAATTGGCTGCTGAACAAAAGGAAAGAACCAGAATTGAAAACAAAATGCAAAGGTTTATCGGTATTATTGCACATGATTTAAGAGCTCCTCTTACAATTGTTCAGGGACAGGCTCAAATTTCTCAACGCATACTCGAAAAGGCTCTCTCAATAGATGAAATTGATGATAAACAAGTTTCAAACTTAAACTATTCATCCCGAGCAATTATTGCTTCTGCAAAGAAAATGGGTAATCAGATTACTGATATCGTAAACATCGCGCGTGCTTCCGATCAATTAAAACCTGTCATTATTAGTCCGAAAGACCTTTTAACTTCTATAGCTTCGGAGAATAAATATTTTTTAGAAGAAAAAAAAGTAAAATTATTTGTCAGCTCCTTATCAAACTTACCTAATGTAAGAGTGGAAAAACGTATTTTTGCTTTAATCCAAAACACTTTAATCCTTAATGCAGTCCAGGCAGAAGCAACAGAGATAACACTTAATGCAAAAGAGGAAGACGGCAATATTATATTTACAGTCACTGATAACGGAAAAGGGATGGATGAAAAACAAGTTAATGCTTATTTCATGCCTAATGGAAGTTCTACAGGAGGATCAGGTTTAATGACTGTTCTTGCTCAGGAAACTGTTACAGAAGATTTTGGTGGAACCATGAGTGTTGAAAGTGAAGTAGGAAAAGGAACTACAATTTCAATTTCCATCCCTACTTATAAGCTTAAAGAACTATCCAATGAAGCTGTTGTTTTTAACGATTAATATAATTTTGCCAATTCTCTAACCCTTTGTGTCCCTGCTTCAGTTCCAAGCTCATTTTTCAGTCTTCTTTTAAGATCTGGTCTTATTCTGTCTGTTTTCCGGATTATATTTGATAATTCGTTCCAGGAAATTTCTTTTGATAAATCTTTTTCAATATTTGTTATATTTCCGCCATATCCTTTTTTGAAACCATACAATAATTCCTTAGTAAGGCTTCTCATTTCTTCATTAGGATTTAATTGACGGAGTAAATAGGCAGCCGCCCTACCAATTGTTTCATGATCTTTATCCTGGACTAATTCAGGAGCAATCTTGTTAACCATCCGACCCACAATATTACCGGCAACATAATAATGATAATGCCTAAACCTTCTTGGCCTGCTTATTACTTCCGCATCTGTCATCCAAACAACAAAACGGTAGTGATCATTCCTCTGGGTAGCTTTTATGGTTTCAAAAAAGGATATGGCGGAAATATAACAAATATTGAAAAAGATTTATCAAAAGAAATTTCCTGGAACGAATTATCAAATATAATCCGGAAAACA
>JAMCVO010000766.1 GCA_023475715.1 Actinomycetota bacterium | reverse complement strand
TTATTACAAATATAAACGAAAGGATCTAGACTACATCGCAGTTTATGATGAAACAAGTAAAAAATGCTATTACATTAGTAATTATTTTATTAATGGACAAAGAGCGTCTATAAACTTACGATTTTCTAAACCGAAGAATAATCAAGAAAAAAAAATATTTTACGCAAAAGATTTTATTAATTTATAGCGCCTGTAGCTCAACGGATAGAGCAGGAGTGTTCTAAACTCAAGGTTGGGGGTTCGTTGAGCTCCAGGCGCGCTATAAAGCCTTAAGTATTAATTTTAAAAATATATCTAATGTCTTTAAATATTTGGTGGTTTAATGGTAAATACACACCCAGTAATAACGTAAAAATTCCAATAACAGACCTGTCAGTAAATCGGGGTTTCGGAATCTTTGAATTTTTAAGAACATACAATCGTAAACCTTTTTATTTAAAGGAACACTTACAGCGATTGCACAAATCTGCTTCTTTATTAGGTTTAAAAGTTCCAATATCTGATACTCAAATTAATAAAGTAATTAATACTTTGATTTTTAAAAATAAAGAAGGAGATTTAAATATTAAATTATTGTTAACAGGAGGAGAAAGTAAAGATGGAATTTTACCCACAGGTAAGCATAATTTTGCGATTATGGCAACTTATATTGCCAATTATCCCCGACAGTTTTATACAGATGGTGTTAAAGTTATTACTATTCCCTTCTCCCGTCTCTATCCGGATGTAAAATCTATAAATTATCTTGGGGCTGTTAAGGGTGTAATTAAAGCCAATAAAGAAAAAGCAATTGATGCTCTTTATGTAAGTGTTAAAGGAGAAATACTTGAGGCCACCAGAAGCAATTTTTTTGCCTTTTTTGGTAATAAGTTGTACACTCCAAAAGCCGAAATATTAAAAGGGATTACCAGAGAAATAGTAATCAAGCTTGCAGGAAAACACTTCGACTTACACATAGACACAATTAGATTAAATCAATTGAATAAAGCAACAGAATGCTTTATAACCGCAACAACAAAGGAAATAATGCCTGTTGTTAAAATTAATAATCAGATTATAGGAAATGGTAAAGTCGGAAAAAATACTAAAAAATTAATGGAATTATTTAGAGCCTTTGTGAAAAGCGTCTAGTCTCATTTTTCACTAATAATTTGTCAACCAATGAAATTTATATTTTATTTTTTTGTAATATTTCTGTCTTTTACCTTTCTGTTTTCAAAGGAAGCTAACGCGATATATAATCCGATTTCAACGGAAAATAATAAATTTGGTATTCATATTCTTGAGGAAACAGACATTGAAGATGCTTCCCGTCTGGTCAATTCGAAAGGCGGATCCTGGGGATATGTTACCTTAGTTATTCGAGATGATCAATTGAATTATGATCAATGGAAAGTATTTTTCAAGAAACTGCGGCAAAATAATTTAATTCCGATAGTAAGATTAGCTACTCACGTTGAAAATGGCGTTTGGGTAAAACCGAAGATAGAAGACGCGCAGAAATGGGCTAATTTCTTAAATAATCTGCCTTGGCCGATTGAAAATCGCTACATAATTCTGTTTAACGAACCTAATCATGCAAAAGAATGGGGTGGTGATATTAATCCTTCAGAGTATTCAGATATTGCTGAAGAATATTTTAATATTTTAAAAAATAAATCAAAAGATTTTTTTATTATGAATGCCGGTTTTGACATGGCCGCATCGAATATTAAAAATGAAACGGCTGATGCTGTCTGGTATTTAAATGAAATATACAAATCTAAACCGGATTTATTAAATAAATTGGATGGCTGGGTATCTCATTCCTATCCTAATCCGGGTTTTATTTCCAATCCGTATAATCTGGGTCGAGTTTCTATAGCTGGTTACCGTTTCGAGCAGGAATATCTGAAGAATAACTTTAATGTTGATGAGAAACCGGTTTTTGTAACAGAAACTGGCTGGATTGTCGGTGCTAATGGCTTGAACCCGCAGACAGCCGCAAGCTATTATAGAACTGCTTTTGAATCTGTCTGGACTGATAAGAACCTTATTGCGGTTACTCCGTTTTTATTATATTATCCGGAAAATCTTTTCAGTTCATTTTCCTGGAAAAATGAAGACGGAACTTATAAAGATCAATATGAAAAGGTTTTAGGTCTTGAAAAAGAAGCTGGCAACCCGCAACTAGCTCCGGTTACCCATTTTGGTAAATTAATAAAGAAATATAAAGATAATCCGCAAAAATTAAGCTGTATCTCTATCCCCTATCTGTAAAGTTTTTCTTACATCTAGCTTACCTTATTATGAAATGACATATACAATTGTATATGAGAATAATGTCTATGGAAGAAGTAAAACCAGCATATGGAAAACGAAAAATAGGACAATGGATTCTTATTTATGCAGTTATTGGAATAATAATTTATGCTGGAGTTTATTTTTTTATATTAAATAAAAATAAAGTATATAGCAGCAGTCCGCAAAGTAATCCTAGTCAAAACAGCATTACAGGTCAAAAATTCCAGGATTCCAATATTTATCAGTATTCTTACAAAATTTTTCCGGGTTCCTTAACTCCCAAAGCTCAGCAAGCACTATCTGGCTTTAATATGCAGACGAAAGTATTATCTGACGGTTCTACTCAAGTAGATTTAATCGCTATTGAACAAAATTATAAAAATCAATCGTATATAGTAAAACCGGGTAATAGTCTCTACTTCATCGAGAAAAATATGTCTGATGATTCACCTGAAAATAATACCGATAAAACAACAGCAGATGATTCAGCAGTTATAGTAGATCCGCAGGGCTTTATAGTCCAATCTTAAACAAGATCTGGAAAAAAAGTTTGAACTACGAAATGAAAAGCAGCTCCGAATTTATTTGGATTATTTTTTAATTGGGATTTTAGCTCAGATTTGGTGAATCTTTCAAAACCTACTGATTCATAATTTAATTTCGGTTCATTGTCGCTGTAAATCAAATATTGAATAAAATAATGGTTTTCTTTTTGTCCATTTACTATTCGATTGAAAATTTTTCTTCCGATATATTTAAATTTTATATTTTTCAAACCAAATTCCTCCTCTGCCTCCCGTTTTAAAGCATTTTCTTCTGATTCTCCTGCTATAACATGACCGCCTACCGGAGAGACATACTGACCGGGATCTTGTCTGCCTTTTGCTTGTTTGACCAAGGTCCATCTACCGTCTGATCCGATTACCTCGGAAATTACAGTCCTGTGCAATAAACCCTTTTTATGTGCTTTTTCCTTCGAAACCCTGCCAATAACATTATTTTTCTCATTTACAATATCAACATCATTCATAAATACAGTTTGTTAACAAGAACTTACTTAATAAACAAATATAGCATAATTTACAAATTTAAAGTGCTATACTAATTTAAATAACATGCCTGATCAAGAGATAAATTTCTTAAATCCCTCTTCATCTAAAAATCTTGAGCCTTATAAGGCACTGGTGGAAATTGAACAGCAACCGGCCATGGTTAAAGCAAAACAAGGTTATCTAAAGGCTTATATTATGAGTGTAATACTTCCACCTATCGGCTTGTACTATTTTATTAAATACCTTTTTTTCAGTAATGCAGATAATAGCGATTTTAAAGCCGGTATTATCAGTTTAGTATTGACTACTATTTCATTATTTCTCAACATTTGGTTAATTAAAGTATTTTTTAATCAGATAGGTTTATTTTCTTCTGGTAATATTAGTAACGGGCAGAATATGGATTTTCTGAAAGAATTTATCACCCCGGAAAATCAAAAAATCTTAAAACAGTTGTTTGAGTAAGTGAAATTTTATTCCAAGAAGGCGAAAACCACGGGTGTTAACCCGTGGATGAAGCCATACAATAAACGCGAAGCGCACAAGGCGGAACAAAAAACCCACGACCTTACGGTCGGGGTTTTTTATACTTTAAAAAAAGTTTGAATTTTGAGGGCACCGTATCAAAAGTGTCAGTTGATAATTAAGTTTCTGCTTGTAATCGTAACACAAAGCATGATTAGATGGTGTATATGAAAAAAATACAAATGCCCTTTCTGTCTATCAACCTCAAAAGTTATTTATCAAAGAAAGAGAAAAACTTCCTTAGTTTACTTATGTAAATCCTGCAGGAAATATTTTTCTGTTAATACTCACTGGGTAAATACCAAAACAATACTTTCTGATTATTTAGATGGAATATCTTTTAGGAAGTTGGCTGTAAAATACAGTATTTCTCCAATGAAAGCTTACCGTATCTGCGAAGAAGAGTTAAAGAAACTACCTGACAACAATAGATTCACCTTTAATTTTTGCAATAAGTTCTCACAAATCTTTGTCTTTGATGGGAAGTACTTTAATATAGCAGATAAAGAATGTGGTTATGTACTTCTTTGGGGAATTGACTATTTCAGACATGATATTCCTGTTTTTACTCTGGCTCCTTCTGAAAAC
>JAMCVO010000780.1 GCA_023475715.1 Actinomycetota bacterium | reverse complement strand
AGCCAAAGTCAATACAGCAGCAGGCTTCATTGCAAATGCGGCCTTTGCCTCTACCGTGTCATTTTCCATATCATCCCATGTATCACCCTTCCAAATTACTTCTATGCCCAGGTATTTAGCCATAATTTGCCCGCCTTTTTCCCAACCACGTGCAACAGGGGCACTCCAGTATGGCATTTGGAAAATCATCAACTCTTTGCCTTCTGCAACTACAGTAGTTGTGTCAACGGCTGTAGTTTCCGCTGCTGTACTTTCTGCTGCGGCAGTTGTTTCCGCTGCTGTTTGTTGTTTGCAGGCTGTACCTGCAACAATCATCGACAGCACAAAAATAACTGCGATAACTATTGATATTATTTTTTTCACTTTTCCTCCTTTTTCAATAAATTGATTCCAAATAATTAATATTAATAACACGCACCTCCTTTCCTGCTTACTAATTTACTATGGATTCTCAACTGGACTTATTAAAAATTAATTTACCTGATTTAAGGGTTTTTCTCCCTTAATTATTCTGATTATTTCATCTATTACCATTTTTTTAACCAGTTCCAAAGCTTTAGGAGAAGTACCAGCCGTATGAGGGGTTAATATGACATTATTTAGCTTCAATAAAGGGCTGTCTGGGCTGATGGGTTCATTTTCAAATACGTCAAGAGCTGCCCCCCCAATTTTATTTTCTTCTAAATATTTTATTAACACTTTTTCATTTATAAGTTTACCCCTGGCAACATTTATTATTACTGCATCTTTACGCATATAACTGAATTGCTTTTCATCCAGCATGTGGTAATTTTTTTCTGTTTGTGAACAAGCTAAAACGATATATTTTGAAATTTTTAATAACTTAATCAAACTTACTGATTCAAATTTATAATTACCTGTATTAGTATTAAAATAAGGATCAAATATGTAAATCTTTGGTTTAAAAGGTAAGAGTTTTTGGTAGATTCTTTTGCCTATGTTTCCAAAACCGATTATTCCTACTATCTCATTAAAAATCGAATCCAAACCAATCTGAGGGAAATTTCCCAGAAACCAATTTCCTTCTTTAACCCAATTATTGGTGTAAGGTATACTTCTTAGAAATGACAATAGCAATGCAATACAATGCGTTGATACTTCTTCAATGCAAAAACCCGGGCAGTTAGAAACTACTATTCCTAATTCTTTTGCAGCTTTAATATCTATATTATCATAGCCCATTCCATGTCTTACGATTGCTTTTAATTTAGGTAAATTTTTTATTACTTTCTTTGAAATAAATACATGGCCGCCATTATAAATGATATCTGCATCACATGCATAATTTATAAAGTCTTCCTCCGTTAAACAGTCATTACCTATAAACTTAGCATTAACAGCAGCAAGTCGTTTTTTATCAACCTCTCTAATGGGAGTCAATGACACATCTGAATTAAAAACAATGAATTCTTTTTCCAATTTATTTTTCATAGGTTACTTTAAAAAACCGTTTTAATAAACCGATTTTTATAATAAAATAAAATTATAACATTGTCAAATATTTTTTTTAAATAAAATTGTAAAATGACATTTAATGAAGTTTTATACTCAAATAACTATTAAAATTTAAAAGTTCTTATAAAAAATATTAAAAAAATTATTTAAAATAACTACATTATTATAAATTATTATGATACAATAAAAAACGTTTTTAATTAACGGTTATTATCTAGGAGGAATGCAATGAAAGAATTATTATTAAAAATGTATAAAACCATGTTAGAAATAAGAATATTTGAAGAAAGAGTAATTAAACTTTTTGTAACAGGTGAAATACCCGGTTGGTTACATAGCTATATTGGTGAAGAAGCGGTAGCTACGGGAGTCTGTTTGAATCTTAAAAAAGATGATTATATAGTTTCCACCCATAGAGGACATGGTCATTGTATTGCAAAAGGAGTTGATATCAATCGCATGATGGCAGAATTATATGCAAAAGAAACAGGTTGCTGTAAGGGTCGAGGGGGATCGATGCATATTGCTGATGCAAGTGTTGGAATTCTAGGTGCAAATGGAATTGTTGGAGGTGGAATTCCTATTGCAGCTGGTGCTGCTTTTGGAAGTGTGTATAAAAAAGATGGTAAAGTTACAGTTAGTTTTTTTGGTGATGGAGCATCCCAACAAGGATCTTTCCATGAATCATTAAATCTTGCGTCCATATGGAATTTACCAATCATATTTGTCTGTGAAAATAATTTCTATGCTCTTTCTGAGCCATGTAAAGAACCTGTACTCCCGGGTCAAACACGTCATTTAGATATTGATAATATTGCGGATAGAGCAATTTCATATGGAATGAAGGGAATAATTATTGATGGAATGGATGTAATAAATGTATATGAAGGCATAAAAAACATCATCGATGATGTTAGAAATTACAAAGGTCCAGTCCTAGTAGAGGCTAAAACATATAGATTCAGGGGTCATTCTGAAGGAGATCCTCAATATTACCGTACAAAAGAAGAGATAAGTGAATGGATGAAAAAAGATCCAATTTTAACTCTTGAAATGAAGTTGTTAAATGAAAAGATAATCCAGCACAGTGAAATTGAAAATATTAAGAATAATATTGTAGAAAGGGTTGAAAAAGCAATAGATTATGCAAGAAAAAGCCCTGAACCTTCTATTGATACAGCTTTTGATTTTGTTTTTTAGATAGTTTTTCTTAAAAAGAAAAAATTAAAATCTTTTTTGAAAGGATAAAAATGAGAATAATAACATTTAGAGAAGCACTTAGAGAAGCACTTTTAGAGGAAATGGAGCTTGATAAAAATGTTGTATTAATTGGTGAAGATATAGGAATACATGACGGACCTTTTCAAGTAACCGCTGGCCTTTTTAAAAAATTTGGCGGAGACCGGGTAAGAAATACCCCGATTTCGGAAGTCGCAATAGCAGGTACTGCAATTGGAGCAGCTGCAGTAGGATTAAGACCAGTTGCAGAATTTATGTTTGATGATTTTTTGTTTTGTGCGGGAGATCAAATTGTAAATCAAATGGCAAAATTAAGATTTATGACTGGTGGACAAATTAAGCTTCCACTGGTAATAAGGATGCCTATGGGTGCAGGACTGTCACAAGCAGCACAACATGCTCAATGCGTAATGGGCATGTTCATGAATGTACCGGGGTTAAAAATAGTATGCCCATCTACACCATATGATGCTAAAGGAGCATTAAAAGCTTCTATTAGAGACGACAGCCCAGTCTTATTTTTTGAACATCTGACTTATTATAATATAAAAGGAGACGTACCAGAAAATGATTATCTGGTTCCATTGGGCAAAGCAAGTATAAAGAAAGAGGGAAAAGATGTAACTATTGTGGCAATCGCAGAAATGGTCAAAAAAAGTCTTAATGTTGCAAATAGATTTGAAAAAGAGGGGATAAGCATAGAAGTGATTGACCCTATTTCCCTGATACCTCTTGATATGGATACAATTATTAATTCTGTAAAAAAGACAAATAAAGTACTTATAGCTTATAATGGTCCAAAAACAAATGGTGCTGGTGCAGAAATATCAGCAAGATTAAATGAAGAAGCATTTGAATACCTGGATGCACCAATTTATAGAATCGCTGAAAAAGATTGTCCTATACCATTCTCTCCAAAATTAGAGAAAGTAGTTTTGCCTCAAGAAGAAGATATCGAAAATGCAATAAAAAAGCTGTTCAATAAATAAAAAATATTAAATTTTTGATATAATACAATCATAATTAAATGGAAAAAATACCAAATAATAAAATTACAATAAAAGAACTTGCTAAGACTATAGGTGTTTCGATTACTACAGTTTCAAATGCTTTAAACAATACAGGATACGTAAAAAAAGATACCAAGGAAAGAATATTAAAGATTGCAACGGCATTGAATTATAAACCTAATATTATAGCTCGAGGACTTAAGAAAAAAAGTATAAATAGTATAGCTGTTATTGTTCCAAATATTGCAAATCCTGTATATTCGCAATTTTTAAATTCAATTGATTTAATTGCTAAAGAGAAAGAATATAAAATACTGCTCGCCAATACTCATTATCAAGTTAAAGAAGAGATAAAATATATAGAAAGTTTGGAAGATATTTTTATTGATGGTTTTATCTTTATCTCAGGTTATGACAATAAAGAATTTATTGAGTCATTATATTTAAGAAATGAAAAGTTCGTTTTGTTAGAAAGACCAATTAATAGTAACTATGATTTGCCCTTAGTATTTGTAGATAAGCAGCATTCTTTCATAGAAGCTATTGATTATCTTTATAGTTTAGGTCATAGAAAAATAGCTTTTGTATCTTATACATTTGAAAATGACACATCCCTTGAGGATAGGTATAAAGGTTATTGTTTAGGATTAAAAAAACACTATCTGGAATATGATCATAATTTAGTTATTTTAGAAAAAAATTTATTAAATATAATGACTCAATAAATTCTT
>JAMCVO010000686.1 GCA_023475715.1 Actinomycetota bacterium | reverse complement strand
GAGCTTATACTTGCATCAACAACAAGCACCCAGGACAGCGGATTGTTTGACGAGCTCATTCCCGCTTTTGAGAAGTCCAGCGGCTACAAAGTCAAAGTCATTGCAGTTGGCTCGGGCGAAGCGATGAAGCTTGGTGAAAAGGGTGAGGCTGATGTGCTGCTTGTTCATTCAAGAAAAGCTGAAGACCAATTTGTTGCAGATGGTTATGGTATTGACAGGAAGGATGTAATGCATAATGATTTCATAATCGTTGGTCCTGAAAATGACCCGGCAGAAATAAAAGGCATGGAATCGGCAGCAGAAGCATTTAAAGCAATTGCAGACAGCAGTAGTATTTTTCTTTCCCGTGCCGATGATTCGGGAACACATAAAAAAGAACTGGCGATATGGGAAAAAGCGCAGGTCAAACCTGCAGGAGATTGGTATATTGAAACCGGCCAGGGAATGGGTGAAACCCTGATAATTGCCCGGGAAAAACAAGGATATATTCTAACGGATAATGCAACCTGGTTTGCTGCTAAATCCGGTCCGGGCAACAGCCTGGTTGAACTTGTGAAAGATGATAAGGCTCTTTATAATCCTTATGGCGTTATTGCGGTTAATCCGGAAAAACATCCTGACCTTAAAATAAATTACAAAGGCGCAACAGCTTTTATAGATTTTATAACTGGAGCTGAAGGGCAGAAGATTATAAAAGAATTTGGTGTCGCAAAATATGGTCAACCATTGTTTTATCCTGATGTTATAAAATAGATATACAGAAATTATGATATTATATTTATATTCTGGACAGTTTATTATTTTCCGGGCAAGTTTGATGCTGCTCGGAATAAGCTAATAAGTAAAAGATATTAATTATGGAACTTATATGGCAAGGTATAAAAAGTGCATTTATTCTGATATTTTCAGGAAATAAGGAAATACTTGAAATAATTTTACTGACCTTAAAAGTTTCAGGAAGTGCAGTAATTATCTCAATGATCCTTGGAATTCCTATTGGACTTCTGATAGGCCTGAATAATTTTAAAAGTAAAAAATTTGTAATTACAATAATAAATACCGGGATGGGTTTGCCCCCTGTTGCAGCAGGTCTTTTTGTAAGCTTGATGCTCTGGCGCAACGGACCACTTGGAATTATGGGAATAATGTATACACCCACAGCAATGATAATTGCTCAGGTGCTTATAGCATCGCCAATAATAGCAGGTATAACACTTGCTGCGGTCCAGCAGGTAAATCCTAAATTGAAACTTCAGGCACAATCGCTTGGCGCTAACAGGGTTCAGATTTTGTGGATTTTATTAAAGGAAGCCAAACTACCAGCTCTTGCAGCTATTATGGCGGGTTTTGGCGGCGTGATATCCGAGGTTGGCGCTGTAATGATGGTTGGTGGCAATATTAAGGGACAAACACGTGTTCTGACAACAGCAACAGTTCAGAATGTCAGGATGGGCAATTTTGATGTTGCAATTGCACTTGTGATAATTCTTCTTATTTTAGCATTCATTGTGAACATATTTTTAACTTTAATACAACAAAGGGAAAACATGACATGGCATCAAAGATTCTGGAAATAATCGGGCTTAAAAAAAAGTATAACAGTGGATTTTCCTTAAAAGTTGACCATCTATTTACCGAGGGAAATAAGATATTGGTCATGATAGGTCCTAACGGCTCCGGTAAATCTACGCTTATAAGACTCATAAACTTACTGGAGAACCCCGATAGTGGAAGTATTTATTTCAATGATAAACTGATTACCGGAAATGGTGTAGATAAAATAATGTCAAGGAAGGAAATGTCCGCAGTGTTTCAGGAACCTCTTCTTTTCAATACATCTGTTTATAATAATATACTGATGGGCCTTGAGTTTAGAGGTAAAAAAATATCAGACAGCAAGGAAATATTTGGCTATCTGATTGACAAATTAAAAATAAAAAATTTGTTGAAAAGAAGCCCCAGGAGCCTCTCGGGGGGCGAACAGCAAAGGGTGGCTCTTGTTCGCGCACTTATTTTAGAACCTAAACTTTTATTGCTTGATGAACCGCTTGCAAACATTGATCAGCTTTCAAGAGAAGAATTGCGAAATGATTTATTTGATATACTTAGAGCTGCAGGGCGCTCAACTATTTATGTAACACATGACCGCAACGAAGCCATGATAATTGCAGATTCCATAGCAGTTATCAATGAAGGCAGGATAGAGCAGTCTGGTTTAAAAGATGAAGTTTTTGGGAAACCCGCAAGTGAATTTATTGCCAAATTCGTTGGAGTTGAAACATTGATCGAAGGAATTGTTGTTGAATTCAAGGATAATGTGTGCCGGATAAAAATTACAGGCAGTAAAAACGAAATTTTCGCAGTTGCCGCATCAGTCGACAAAGGGACAAAAGTTACTGCAGCAATAAGACCTGAAGATGTAACTTTATATAACATTGAAATAAATCCCGGGTTGTCTTCGGCAATGAATTCTTTCATTGGAGAGATTACTGAAATACAGGATCTTGGAATCTTTAAAAAAGTTGAAATAGATTGCGGATTTAATCTTATTTCATTTGTGACCGCCAGTTCCATTGAAAGACTGGGTCTTGCACCTGGAAAGAAAGTTTTATCTTCCGTTAAAGCAAGCTCGGTTCACATACTGGCGGGGAGACAATAAATGCTGGTTGACGGTTTTAACAGAAAAATAGATTATTTAAGGCTTTCAGTTACAGACAGGTGTAATCTGAGATGCGCTTATTGCATGCCTTCAGGCGGCATCAGGCTTATAGACAGGAAGGAAATACTGACTTTTGAAGAGATATTGAAAGCTGCCGGTATTTTGTCAGAAATGGGGATAAGGAAAATAAGGATTACAGGCGGAGAACCTCTTGTAAGAATTGGTATTATTGATTTAATAAAGCAAATAAAGAAAATTGAAAAAATTACTGACATTTCCATCACTACAAATGGTATTTTGCTGAATGAATATCTGGATGAACTGTATAAGATACCAGTATCGGGTATCAACATAAGTCTTGATACACTGGACAGGCAAAAGTATAAAGAAATAACCCGCGGGGGCGAAATAAATCAGGTTTTAAACGCAATTTCAAATTCAATCAATATTGGCATAAAATCAGTTAAGATTAATACAGTTATAACCAACCTTCTTGACGAAGAAGATATAAAGGGCTTTGTAGATATGACTTTAGATAAGCCTGTGCATGTAAGGTTTATAGAGATGATGCAGCCCGCTGGTGACTGTGGCAGTCCGGAAACTATAGAATGCAGCAGCATAGGCGGAATTAGTAACCTTGAGTTTAATAATCTAAGGCCTGATAGTTTCAGTCAAGGCTTCAATTCCGTGGACACTATTTTTTCTGTAATGAAAAAAATTGGCGGATATCATGCAGTAAATGATAAGATAGGAAATGGACCTGCGCTTTATTACAAGTTTAAGAAAGCCAGAGGTTCCATCGGTTTTATAATTAATGATAAGCAATACTGCAGCTACTGTAACAGAATAAGGCTTACTCCATACGGAACAATAAGGCTGTGTTTGTTTTCAGACAAGGAATATGACATTAAGAAAAAGATACGGGATAATTATTGCTCTGCTGATATAAAAGCTGAAATTGCCGAATTTGTAAAAGCAAAACCTGAAAACAGGGAGGAGAGCTGCAGGTATGTTAATAAAGGTAAAGTTCCAATCGATTTTAAATTGAAAGATTTTATGAACAGGATTGGGGGATAAAAGATACAATGGCTGACAAACCAAATGACAAAATGAGTGAATTGACTCATATAGACGGCACTGGCAAAGTTAAGATGGTTGATATTTCAAGCAAAAACGAATCCTTAAGAACTGCTGTTGCCAGCGGCTGCATTCTGCTAAATGAAGAAATAATTTCTAAGGTTAAAAAAAATGAGATCCAAAAAGGTGATGTTCTGTCTGCAGCAAAAATTGCAGGCATTAATGCTGCCAAAAAAAATTGGGAACTCATACCTCTTTGCCATCAAATCAGATTAACAAATATTGAAATAAACTTTCAGATTGAAGAAAATACAAATAAAATAATTGCGACTGCAACTATTTCAGGTTATGACAGAACAGGAGTTGAAATGGAAGCGCTGGCAGCTGTTTCCGTAAGTCTTCTTACGATTTATGACATGTGCAAGGCATTGTCTAAAAAAATGATCATAAGTAATATTGAACTGTTAAAAAAAAGCGGAGGAAAATCTGATTATGAGAGGTAAAATAGTATCTATAAACATAAGTAAACAAAAAGGTGAGAAGAAAAAGCCTGTCAAAGAAGCATTAATCGATGAATTAGGTATTAGGGGCGATGGCCACAGCGGTGAGTGGCACAGGCAGATAAGCTTTCTTTCCTATGAGAGCATAAAGTCTTTTAACCAAAAAGGGTCTATAAATACAAGTCCGGGTGATTTTGCTGAAAACATTACAACAAGCGGAGTCAATT
>JAMCVO010000104.1 GCA_023475715.1 Actinomycetota bacterium | reverse complement strand
TTATTAACATATTATTCATCCGCAATTATCGTTTAATCATTGTCAAACAAAATACAAACTCTACGCTGCACAAATTTTACGGATAAATTCATTTTTTAATAAGAATAAAATTCATAAGAACAAAAATATATAAAATAATACTCTTATATATGATCATTATTTGTATATAAACATGTTTAATTTTGTAAATTTGAAAGTATTGTTTTTTTTAATTATCTGTAATAATATGATTTATAAATATATAATAAATATAAATATATTTATTTAAATATTATTTTAATAATTAATAAATATTTACTACATTATATAAATCTATTATTTTTTAACTTTATCAGTGGTTCCTGATATGTTTAGTTTCGAAATAACTAAAGACTTGAAATTTGTCATACCACTATTAATTGGTATAATAACGTCCATAGCAGCCATTGTTTATTTATTAAAAACCAAGTCTATTGTTAAATACAAGATAAGTGTGGCTCTTTTTTCTGGTCTTATAATCTGGATGACTTTTTATTTATTTGAAATTCTAAGCCTGAATTTAAATCTTAAGATTATTTTCAGTAAAATCGAATATATTGGAATTGCAATTATACCTATTACATTTTTTATACTGACACTGGATTTTTCCGGATATCCGAATTGGATAACCAGAAAAAAGATATTATTAATTTCCATAATACCGGTTTTAACTCTTATATTGGTTGCCACCAATGAATTCCATAAACTGATATGGAAAGAAATCAATGAAACAATCTTAAAAGATGCCTCATTAAAAATAGAAGTGTATGGGTATGGATTCTGGATTTTCACGTTCTATTCATATGTTCTTATTTTTACAAGTTACTTTCTTCTTATAAAAACTTTTTTAAGCAAGTTTAAAATTTTTAAGATTCAAAGCGGTCTGCTCATGATTACCCTGACAGTTCCCATAGTTTCCAATATTTTGTATATTGCTAAAGTAATAGACATTTCAAATCTTGATATAACACCAATTGCTCTTGTTCTGAGCAGTCTTGTTCTTGTATTCGGTTTTACATGGCTTAAGATTGGTGATGTTATTCCGCTTGTATCTAATCTGCAAACTGAAAATTTAAATGAACCCGTGATAGTTCTTGATAATAAGGACAGGATACAGTTTTTAAACTATTTAGGGCAAAAGATATTCAAAGACGACAGCCAGAAAGTAATAGGAAAATCTTTTAAAATCGTTGCACATGATTATTTCAATTATGGGGAGGATTTATTTGACAGATTCGGCATATTTAAAGCAGAAAGCTTTATAAAGGATAAACCCTCGGCAATTTATAATCTGCATGTGAAACCTTATATCGATAATCAAAAAAAGTTAATAGGTAAAGAGATTGTTTTAGAAGATATAACAGAAAAAGAAATGGCTGAAAGGCAAATAAGGGAAAGTGAAGAAAGATTTAGAAGTATTTACAATTTGTCTCCGATAGGAATAGCTATTTTAAATTCAGATGAGTATATAATAGAAGCCAATAAATCGGGGTTGGAAATTCTTGGAGTAAAAGATCTTGCACAAATAAAAAATATTCATTTTTATGATTTTTTTGATATGCCAGCTTGTTTTACTGAAAATATTATGGAGAGCGAGATAGTAAGATATGAGATAAATCTTGACTTTGATAAACTAAAAAAAGAGAAGTTTTATAATTCATTCAGAAAGGGTAAAGCAGTTCTTGATATTTCTGTTACTCCGTTAAGCCTGTCTTCAGGCGATTTCCCTAAGGGTCATCTGCTGCAGATTCAGGACATAACCGAACGTAAGAAAAACGAGGAGAAAATAAAATATTTAAGCTTTCACGATAAACTGACCGGACTATTTAACAGGGCTTATTTTGAGGAAGAAATAAAAAGACTTGATGTTAAAAGGCAGCTTCCAATCACTATTATTGTAGGTGATGTCAATGGCCTTAAGTTAATAAATGATTCTTTTGGTCATGAAAAGGGAGATGTGCTTCTCAAAAGGATATCTTTAAGATTAAAGGAAAGTTTTAGAAAAGAGGATATTATAGCAAGATGGGGAGGAGATGAATTTATTATACTGCTTCCTTTAACACCTATTGATATTGCACTTGAAATCATTGACAGAGTTAAAGATGTATTCGAAAAAGAAAAAGTTTTTAATATCCCGATGAACATCTCTATTGGGTCATTTTCAAAAACAGATGAATCGCAGGATATAAACAGCATAATAAAAGAAGCTGAAGACAGAATGTACACACGTAAACTAATGGAAAAAGAAAGTGCACATAATTCAATTATTGCGTCGCTTGAAAAAGCGCTTGAAGAAAGGGATTATGAAACAAGCGAGCATATAAAAAGAATGAAATATTATGCCTTAAAACTGGGGCAGTATCTCAGACTGCCAAAAAACAAACTAGATGAGATTATACTTCTTGCTACCCTTCATGATATTGGAAAGATTGCAATTACAGATAATATAATCTTAAAACCTGGCCGGCTTACTGCGGAAGAATGGACAATTATTCAGAAACATCCTGAAATAGGTTACAGAATTGCAACATCATCTATAGAGCTTTCAATAATAGCCGAAGGTATTCTGGCTCATCATGAAAGATGGGATGGTACAGGGTATCCGAAAAAACTTGCCGGTGAGCAGATACCATTAATAGCAAGAATAATTACGGTAGTTGATTCTTTTGATGCAATGATAAGTGACAGACCATACAGGAAAGCATTAGGTGTCAATGAGGCTGTCCTTGAGCTTAAAAGATGCTCCGGTACGCAATTCGACCCTGCAATAGTGGAGAAATTTATTGTTATTTTAAATGAAAATAACAGGATATGAATTTTTTACAAATTCTCTGAATTATCAGGATATAAATAAACTATTTTTATTTCTCTCATTTTCGTTTAAAATTTATTTTTTAATCACTTAAATATAATTTTATCGGTGTTTGACCGGTCTTATCCGGATACTTAAAACAAAAAAATCTGCTTAGAGAGGAAAATTGGTGTCAGGAGACCAAAGGGATAAATATTATGAATTGATGCAAAATGTAAGTTTCATTTCTACAGTCTATAATGAAGAAAAATCGATTGCCGTCTTCCTCAAGAGCTTCTTTGAACAAAGCTATCTTCCTGAAGAAATAATATTTGTCGACGGAGGTTCCAAGGATAACACTGTAAATATATTAAGAGATTTTTTTTCAAGAAAGATAAAGAATGATTTCGGACTGGGGACCATAGAAACCGATGAAAGTTGCTATGAACTAAAACCCGAAGAAAATGTGAGCTTAATAGGCAGTTATAAAGTTCTGGTTAATCAGAAAAAAAATAGAAATGACAGAGAATTATCGGTAAGACTTCTTCAGAAAATTAATGCTAATATTTCTGAGGGAAGAAATATAGCAATAAAGAATGCCAGGAACGAAATAATATGTGCAAGTGATGCCGGTTGTGTTCTCGATAAAAACTGGGTTTATGAAATCACAAAATATATACTTCCGAATCATAACGAAGAAGCCAATCTTTTAAAGTATGATGTTGCCGGAGGTTATAGCCGTCCAATAACCACAACCTTTCTGGAGAAAATCTTATCGATGAGCGTAATGCCGAAGTTGAAAGAAATTAAAGCCAGGAAATTCATGCCTTCTTCAAGAAATATAAGCTTTAAAAAATCAGCATGGGATAATGTCGGTGGTTATCCTGAAAACATGGATTATGGTGAAGATATGAAATTTAATTTTAACTTAAAAGAAGCAGGTTATGAAATAAAATTCAATCCTGATGCGGTTGTGTACTGGAAAATGCGCGAAAATATTATTTTGATATTCAAACAGTTTTTCAGATATGCAAAAGGTGATGCAAGAGGTAAAATGTATACATACAGACATATTGTAAGATTTTTATCAGCTTTTGCTTTTGCAGCTGTTCTATCAGCTTCAGTTATTTTTAGTCCCTGGTTTTTGTTTATTTACCTGCCCTTTTTTGCAGGTTATGTGTATAAGCCTTACTCAAGGCTTGGCAGTACATTCATACATGTTAAAAATCATGCAGGAAGGTTCTTTATAAAAATCGCTGCTATAATATTTGCTCCGATGATGCTCGCCTATATTGATATGGCTAAAATATCAGGTTACATATATGGACTTGTAAAAAATTAAGTATTGTGTTAAGAATTAAGTAAAAGAATATAATAATTGTTTAAATTAAATGATTTAAATAAATTTAAATATTTACTTATATTTCATGTTGCATTTCTTATAAATTAGTATTAATATTTTAATTAATAAAAATTTTATTAAAATAATAATATATCTTTAAGAGTTGTTGTTGTATTGTTTCAAATTTATTAGTTTGTGGTATTTTATTAAGTATTTGTAATAAGGGTTTGTTTTTTAAAGGGGGTAAGATGGAAAACAATGAGCGAATATCCGATAATGTTCTGCGAATAGATACCAATGATTTAAGGATAA
>JAMCVO010000458.1:1453-4495 GCA_023475715.1 Actinomycetota bacterium | reverse complement strand
GTTATTTATTTTTGAGTTACTTTTTATAAAATTTTATAATTTTTTTAATTTTTTATGGATAAAGATAAATCTAAAGGCAGTTTAAAAGGAGATGCAGGAGTATTATTTGGCAAATACGGCACAATGCAAGGCAAAATAGGCTTTTGGGGAGCTTTAAGGATATTATTGGTTAAACCCGGGGTACAAGCTATGCTGTGCTATAGATTTTATCGCAAACTTTACAAAGTAAGACTTAGATTACTTGCAGAAATATGTTGCCGCATAAATTTTTTCTTTAATGCTGCAGAGATTGATCCCGGGGCAGAAATTGGGTCAGGATGCAGAATCTGGCATGCTTCCGGTGTTATTATTGGCAGGGGAGTGAAGATAGGAAATAATGTCAGTATATTTGCTAACGTTGCACTGGGGGGCGTAGGACATTCAATTTTCCATCATGGGGACCCTGGTTATCCGGAAATTGGTGATAATGTTATTCTTTATACCGGTGTAACAGTTCTAGGTCCTGTTAAAATAGGTGATAATACTGTTATCGGAGCTCATTCTCTTGTGCTGGATTCTTTACCTTCAAATTGTCTTGCTGCAGGCACACCAGCCAAGATTATAAAGCAAGGCTGATTCTGTTAAATTATTGAGAATAAGAATAATAAAAAATAGAAGTAAATAATAAGGGTAGGGGTAATGAATGAGGTACGTTAAAGCTACAAAATCTCTAGTTTACATAATATACATTATCGGTACTTATTATATGAACAAACGTGTTATTATGTCAAGCATTATTAGATTAGTAGATTAAAGCTTATTTAAAAATATTGTTATTTCTTTATTAAATTTATTAACAACATCTGGAAATCTTTCAATTAAATCATCCAGTCTTTTGCTATCTAACTCAAAACCATAAATGTTTCTGAAAAGATGTCTAAAAGCTAAATACTCGTCTCAGTTCTGATGCTAATTTTTTTGATATTATTGAATGCCTTAAATCTTTAACTTCAATTGTCATCTGATAAAGCAACTGCTTATGCCAATGGTTACTTGTTATAATTTTTCCATTTAATTCTTTAGCAATTATAAGAAAAATTCTTTCAACACTGTTATAAAAATCATGAAGTATTGAACCTTTCGCACGCCTGATTAAACGTGATTCCTCTTTGCAGCCTTTCATTTCGGAAACTAGCTGAGAAATATTCTTTAGTTCTTCTTCTACGCTGAGAAATATTCTTTAGTTCTTCTTCTATGAAAACTCTTAATTCTTTTTCATACATTATATTACCAAAATTTATTATAATATTTTACTGAATTTACTGATATTTTTCTTAAAATTCTCTGGCATATCTTCGTATGCTTTGATATCAATATTAAATTTGCTTTTTCTCAAACAATATCCGTAAGCCTTAAAATAATTATTTCCCAATCCTTTCACAGAAATATCAATATCGGATTCATTGCTAAAATGATCAGAATTTAGAAGGCTGCCATAAAGCAATACTTCTTTAGCTCCAAATTTATTAACTAATATTTTTGCAATCATATTAGCTTCTTCTAACGCATCTGATACTAGTTTTTTATGCTCTTTAGATTTTCTTTTTTCAATAACTTCAATAATTCCCATTTATTTTATTTTTTATTTATTAAAATTTTATTCTTTTATTTTAATATTATTATCGTTTTTATTCAAAAAAAACAACCTTCATCTTAGTTCTATAAACCTGTACTGCCGAACCCGCCTTCACCGCGTTCAGATTTTCCGATATCATCAACTTCTATTAATTCAGCTTCATCAACTTTTTGTATTACAAGTTGACAAATTTTGTCACCTTTCCTTATATTAAATTCATTATCTTTATCAAGGTTAACCATTATTATACATATCTCACCGCGATAACCTGAATCGATTAATCCCGGACTGTTAACGAGTGCAATGCCATGTTTTATGGCAAGACCTGACCTGGGCTGCACAAATCCCGCATAGCCTTCAGGAATTGCAACTTTTATTCCCGTTGGTAATAGCTTTCTTTCATAAGGCTTGATAATACAATCAACAGCGCTGAATAAATCCAGACCCGCGTCGCCTTTATGCGAATATTTTGGAAGTGGTAAAGATTTATCAAGTAACTTTATATTAATTTTAACCATAATTCGTAAAAAATTATTTAATTAATAAAGATTAAAAAATTGAAAAACTTTTATAATCTTCTTATCTCTTATCCTAACTTACAAATTAAATTATAACCAGATTTATTATAAATTTTAATTGATTTCTGATGAAATTAATTTTTAATTAAAGGAATATAAAGAGTTTTTCCATAAACTGATTCGTTGTTTAGATTGCTAAGATTATTTACCTTCTTGACTTCACTGATAAATCTATCTTTATTAATCTTATCTGAATATTTTGAGATTACTTCATTTATATCATTGGCTTCATTAATTGTTATCTGAGAGTACATTATAATTTCAGGTTTATAAAACTTTGACCTACTGGCATATAAAGCATAAATAACCAGCAATGATACAAGAATTGTAAGTATCGTTAAAAAGACTCTCTTTAATTTTTCTATTTTTATATACATCTACTCACCTGCCAATTATTGTCATTTTACTATGATAAATAATGTATAGAACATATGTTCGCTTATTATTCTAATACGAACATATGTTTGTGTCAAGATTTTTTTTAATTTTTTTGTGGGATCTTCCACAGCTGCTATCTTTCTACAAGAGTTAGACTATTCCCTACTTAAGATACTTATGAACCTATCTTTGATAACCATCATCCGATATTAGCGGCGGCGTCACAAAGTTGGCACTAAAAAAGATTAAGCATAGAGTAGTAAGATAAAGTAAGATCCATGATGATATATCATAGATCAAACAGTATCGGCAAATACAATAAAAACAATGTGATTTTTTAATCATATTTGGTAAAATAATCAGATAGTTTTAATTGAATTTTTTAAATGCATAATTTTTTTTTAAAAATCAATATTATTACTAATAATTGAATCATTAAGGGAGGAAAAATGGCAGGTGAGTAGATGTATA
>JAMCVO010000458.1:511-1443 GCA_023475715.1 Actinomycetota bacterium | reverse complement strand
AAAATTAATTTCATCAGAAATATCAATATGGATATCCTTAAAGGCAAAAAAATAGCCATAATAGGCTATGGAAGCCAGGGTCATGCACATTCACAGAATCTTCGTGAAAGCGGGATGGATGTAATTGTAGGCGAACTTGAAGGAGGTAAGCCCTGGGAAGCAGCAAAAAGCAAAGGTTTTGAAGTTTACAGTGCAGATAAAGCTGCAAAAATGGCAGATATTATCATGATACTTCTCCCCGATCAACTCCAAAAAATAATTTATTACAATGCAATTAAACCAAATATTGAAAAAGGAAATGTTCTGTGCTTTGCCCATGGCTTCAACATTCATTATAACCAGATAGTGCCTCAAGAAGATATTGATGTAATAATGATTGCCCCTAAAGGTCCCGGACATATAGTAAGAAGAATGTATGTTGAAGGAAGCGGTGTTCCTGCTGTCATTGCAGTACAGCAGGATTATTCTGGAAAAGCAAAGCAAATTGCGCTAGCTTATGCCAAGGCAATCGGTGCGGGAAGGGTTGGTATTATCTCAACAACATTTCAGGAAGAAACAGAAACTGACCTGTTCGGCGAACAGGCTGTTTTATGTGGTGGTACTACAGAACTTATAAGAGCCGGTTTTGATACTCTTATTGAAGCGGGATACCAGCCTGAGATTGCATATTTTGAAGTTCTAAGCGAGCTTAAACTCATCGTAGATCTTATATATGAGGGTGGAATTTCCTGGATGAGATATTCCATAAGTGATACTGCAGAATATGGAGATATGGTTATAGGTAAAAAAATAATTACAGATGAAACCAGAAAAAATATGCAATCTCAGGCTGGTATCCCGCTTCAATAAGAGTATCAAAACCGGCTCTTATAAGTTCTGTAGTACCACCACATAAAACAGCCTGTTCGCCGAACAGGTCAGTTTCTGTTTCT
>JAMCVO010000458.1:0-501 GCA_023475715.1 Actinomycetota bacterium | reverse complement strand
AGAAAAAATATGAAAAAGGTACTTGAAGATATTCAGTCAGGTGCTTTTGCAAAGGATTGGATACTTGAAAACCAGGCAGGAAGGCCTTTATACAATGCCATAAAGAAAAAAGAGGAAAATCATCCTATTGAAATTGTAGGCAAAGAACTTAGAAAAATGATGACCTGGATAAAAAAAGAGGAAAAATAAACAATATAATAGATTAAATTTATTTGTCATAGGGCGAACTAATGTTTGTAATTAATTCGTCCCTATGCTATTATAAAGTTATGAGCAAAAATAAAAATGAATTAAGCGCACGGCATAAAGAAATACTGAATTACATTATAGAAAAAATAAAAGAATCAGGGTATCCTCCTACAGTAAGAGAGATAGCAAAAGCAGTTAATTTAAAATCTTCTGCCACTATCCATGCACATTTATCAAAACTTCAAGAACTTGGTTTTATTAAAAAAGATCCAAGTAAACCCAGAACTATTGTTTTAAATTCTGAATATCTTC
>JAMCVO010000122.1 GCA_023475715.1 Actinomycetota bacterium | reverse complement strand
ATTTAATATAGCGTGTCTCATTTTGGCATTTTAATCCTGGCGCGCTTGAAAGGATTCGGTCTTTCGTCTCACTGCGTTCGCTGCAGAGCCGCGGACTCCTTCGCTTACGCTTCAGTCCGTCCTTTCGAATCCTTACAAATATGCCACAGGCATATTTTTCAAGCTCTAATACTTCATACCAATATAAAATTTTTAATCCTGGCGCGCTTGAAAGGATTCGAACCTTCGACCTACGGATTAGAAGTCCGTCGCTCTATCCAACTGAGCTACAAGCGCTCGGTCTTCCAATATTTGGACCTAACCACGCTAAAATCATATTATATCAAACAAACACATTAAACAAATGACTTAAATCAAGGGATTTTTTAAAGGAATTTCCTTTCAGGTTATCTTTCTCTATATCTAATTCCCCTGAAAACCAAAATAATACTTTAATTAAAATTGAAATATAAGTCAAGAAGAAATGCCCCAATTGTTACACCCCAGCAGAAATGTCCTTTCTTATCTCAATAGAAATGTCCCAATGTGTTACAGCCAATTAGAAATGTCATATTATTAGCAAATAGAAATATTCTCAATTGATTTTCCCAATATAATTATTTATACTGCAGAATTTTTGTTTCACCCCCTAATACGGCCGGCCATACCTTTATTTATTGGTTTAAGGATTTTAATAGTCAAGGTAATAAATTTTGAATATTATGATAAAGAAGTGGAGCGGGAAACGGGATTCGAACCCGCGACCCTCAACTTGGAAGGCTGATGCTCTAGCCAACTGAGCTATTCCCGCTTACGGAACTAATAATTTTATATTCTTGTTAATCTTATGGTCGGGGTGAGTGGATTTGAACCACCGGCCTCCTGCTCCCAAAGCAGGCGCGCTAAACCAAGCTGCGCTACACCCCGGTATTAAGAAATAACTAATTCATAAAAAGGACAGGAAAACAACCATTACTAAAAATCTATCTTATACGCAGAGTGTATATTAACATATATTTTAAAATTTTCAATCAGCGAAGAATTGATTTGAATTATAATTTAAAAAAATTTTATTTTTCTATTTTTTTATTCTAGTAGGATATATAATACTACTAATACACCTAGCACTTGAAATAACTTAATAGATTTTGTTTATAAAAATCATTAAAACCATTTTAGCAGTTTTAATACATGATAATTATTAATAAAAAATAACAGAGAATAATATTATAATAATAGTTAAAATATAAGAGTAATTTATATCAAATCAGGTTATTAATAAATTAATTTCGATTAGTAATTCTTATGTCCATATCTGCAACTTTCAAACTTGTGGTAGAAGTCCTTTAAAAATGGGATTTAGGAAAAATTATATTAAAATAATTTTATGAAATCCATTGATGAGAGCCATAGAAAACATGTTAAAGGTATCAGAAAAATATCACCGGAAAACTGGTACAAAAAACCCGGCTATATTTTATCGGCAGTATTTCTGGTTGTAATTATAATAATTTCTACAATACTTTTCATTGAGATAAAAAATTCTTCAAATCTTGTTTATAATTATCAAAAGGATCTTTCAAACCTGTCAGCTTCTTTTTCAGGCATTAGTAAAGTTATCGACCAGAGATTTGCAAAACTTAGCAGTGCCGAACTTCTTTTAAATGACACTAACAGGATTCTTTCGACTGTTTATTTTGGAACAGCCGATACCGATGTGCGGGAAGAGGCAAGAGATTTTACTGCTTTCTCAATGCTATATAATGATGAATTCTACCTGATTACTGCGGGCCACTCTATTGAAATAGATGGTGAAAGATATAAAAACTTCAAGTTCAAGGCAAATAATAGCAAATCATGGATCAGGCCGGAATTACTTGATTATAAAAGCGATTATAAAAATAACCTGGATTATGCAATTTTTTATTCTGAAAATATTATTACTATGGGATTGATTCCGGCAAAACCTGATGAAGATTTGACACCACAGTATGTGCTCGGAAACCTTGAAAATAATTTAAACCTTATAAAAAGATATAGTGACGCAAGGCAGGGTGAAAGTGGAAGCCCAATCCTAAATTCCAGATGTCATGTAATAGGTTTAATGATTAAAAATGATGGTAATTATACCCCAATTCAAGTAGTTCTGGATGCGCTTGCAAATTTGCCGGAAAAATAATTATGTCCAAATTCCCGGTTTAATCATATCTTTTTCCAATTTATTTTTTCAGTATTCTTCTATTTTTAAACTCGGATAAGACATTTTTGATTTTATTTTTCAACCAGGGTTCATCAAATTGGCTCTTAAAAATAAATTTATTCTCATTTTCGAAATCCCAATCATCATAGGAATTTAAGCCTTTTATCTTGTGATAGAGACTTGATCCAGGCAATGGATACGGCACAGTAAATGAGATCTCGTCAAAAGGTAAAGAAAGCGAGAATTTAAACGTCTCATTTATTGAATCAATTGTCTCCCCTGGATAGCCAACAATAAAAAAAGCGCCTATTTTAATATTTGCTTTATTCATTCTTTTTACCATTATGGATGCATCCTTGACCTTAAAATGTTTTTTCATTAGCGATAATGTTTCATCACTGCCGGATTCGACTCCAAGATAAATTTTAACGCACCCTGCATTGCGCATCAATTCAGCGGATTCGTCTCTCATACTGTCGACCCTTGATAGGCAGCTCCATGTCATGTTAACCTTTTTTTCTATCATCTCCAGACAGAAATTATTTAAGAATCTATTATCAAGCGTAAAACAGTCATCTGCAATCCAGAGTTGACTATAGCCAAGGGATTTTATGTATAATATTTCATTAATACAGTCGGAGACTGACCTTTTTCTTAATTTATTTCCGAAAATAGGCTTTGAACAAAAATCACAATTAAACGGACATCCTTTTGTCATCATAATAGTCGCCGGACTGTCGCCTGTCTTTAATTTCCAGAATTCCTGGTATTGGTTGTGCCTTGCAAAGCTTCTGTCTGCAATCTGAAGCCCTCTGACTTCTCCTTCGGTTAAGTGCCTGGGGGGTACATCAACTTTTTTACCATTACCAGAGATATAAATACCGGGATATTTATTCAGAGCCATAATTTTTAAGAATCGTTCTTTTAAAGGATTTTCAAGATAATCCTTACAAAACATAGGAAAAGAAATATCACTTTCTCCTCTAAAAACTATGTCAAACTCTTTCGCAAAACGATCAGGATATAATGTTGGGAGAGGTCCGCCGGAAACAAAAAGAGAGTGAGGTAATTTCTCTTGTAAGCTTGTGAGCATTTTGAAGGTATTCCTGCTTAAAGTAATCATTGTATAAATTCCGACTATACCCGGATTCTGTCTGACAATCGAGTCTATTACCTCATCATATTTTTCAAACGTGCAATCGTATTGAATAACTTGTATCCCTAAATTTTTAATTTCAGCTCCCAGACAAGCTATTCCTAATGGCTGAAAAAGTTGCTGTATATCGGCAAAAGTCCTGAAATATGGATAAATCAAGGCAACTTCCGGTTTCAAAAAACCTCCTATATTATTTTATTTTGACAATATATCCGCAACCAAAACTTTTTATTTTTTTATTTCTGCAATCAAACTCAAACTCAAATCCTGCCCACGATAAATCTTTTGTTTTTTCTCTTCCCCAGAGTACTTTATATGGAATTGAATCAGTAACATTTATTTTTTTTATAAGAAAAGAAAGATTATATTCAGGATTGTAAAAAGCGGTAGAATCAGGGTTTGATTTAATATAATTCCAGCCAGTCGGGGTTGAAACATTTTTTTCATTCTTAATACCGTTTGGAAAGTAATCAGCCCCCAATTCATTTAAAATAAATACCTTACTCAAATAACCTGCTAGAGACTTAATCTTGCAATTAATATACAATTTATCCTTTTCAACGGAATAATTAAAACAGGCTTCAGCTATAGGAACTATCTTTATTATTTGAGGAGTGAGTTTCAATAGATTACGAAGTAAAGTTCCGGTTTTCAATAAGTTATTTTGAAGACCCGGAAGAAGCATATAACATTGTGCCAGTATATCAATTACCCCCGTTATAAATTTTGATATCTTACCATTTATCCGCCACAACAGCACACTATCGATTAAAAAAGTTTTCCTGAATTGTGTTTCGTTAAATTGTACAGTACTGCAAGTTGATGCGAAATAAGTCATCAATCCATTTTTTAAAGCTATATTGCCTATTCCTAACCCTTCCTGAACAATATTCATATCCTTATATTTGACAAGGATACCTCTTGTTATCCCCAGGGAAAGACCTTCTCCGAGATAAGAATCATCAGAATAATAAATAATATCATTCATTATTTCTGTCCGATTTTTCCGTCATTTTTAAGATATTTATATTTCGTCTTATTATACAATTATTGTACAAACTTACAGTTATACTTCAAGCTTAAATAGCAAATAAAATAAATCGGAAAAAAATTAATCTTCTGAAACAGATCGGAAGAG
>JAMCVO010000217.1 GCA_023475715.1 Actinomycetota bacterium | reverse complement strand
TACAGAAGATAGAGTAATTGTTTGGATATATCTCTGCAGGGCTGTTCTCGAGAAAATATTCAAAATCCTCTGCCCAATTTTCAGGGTCATACTTTAATCCTTTTTTAGATGAAGGTATTTCTTTTCCCGGAAACGGATAACCAACACCTACCCTTGCATCATGATCCCCAACAATTACTCTATCTTCTGTAGGCATAGAATGTTCTCCGGTATCAGGTACAAATGATGCAGAACCAGGAGACCACTGATAAATCCCATGAAGTACTCCGTCATAGTATAAGTCACGTTTACGTTCTTTTATAAGATTAAGCAATCTTGGAATTAATTTTTTTATTCTCTCACTTGGTCCAATTTTTTCTTTTAGTAACAAAGTCATTAAAATCACCCTTTATCGTATTATTGTCTTAAATTAATAGTAATAATTATTAGTATTAAATACCTATTAACATTTTAAAAAGTTCTATTCAGAAGAACCCCCTGTTTCATTAATTGGTTTTGAAGTTTTACAATATTCAAATCACAGAAATCCTTCTTATTATTACTTGACAGTGCCGCTGCAGTCCCCGCAGCTTCACCGGTAACTGCACAAACCGGAATGACTCTTGTGATATCCCAGGTGCTGTTTGTTACGGAAATACAACGTCCCGCAGTAATAAGATTCTTAACCTTTTTACAGATTAAACTTTTAAATGGGATGTAATAAACTGGTCCCGGTTTTCGCCAATCTCCAATCATTCCTACTGAATCTAAAAAATATTTTCCTTCGTCTTTTTCGTCCAATTCGAAGCTGCCTTTTAAACGTCTTGTCATTCTGAACATTGGCATGGTTGGTATTAGTACAGGATATAAAGCTTTATTTTTCTTCCTGAGTTTTTGAATTTTATCTGCAAGCATCCTTCTGCTTTGAATAATAAATTCTGATACTTCCTTATGATCAATACCTGAAAAAGTTTTAACATTTGCTTCAAGTTTCTTATATAATGGATCTCCGAATTCATTTATTTTTAACTTCAAATTATCATATGAAAAATACCAACAGGCTCTTCTATTAGTATTAAAATATATGGTATCTTCACCAGCCTTAAAACAAACATCTGCATCTCCTGAAGCATCTATTATATTTTTACACTGGATTGCACATCTTCCGCTTTTATTTTCTACTAAAATTGCCTGAATTTTATTGTTTTTTAAAACTACATCACAAAAACGGGTATCATAGAATACAGTAATATTATTTTCAATTACTAATTCTTCCAGTGATAACATATAGGAAGCAGGATTAAATATCAGTTCATATCTGTTTTTAGCTCTTTCTTTAATACTAGATTCTTTACGCCAGCATTCAGGTATTTCGCCAGGACCATATTTTATGGAATTTTTTAATAGTTCTTCTCCTAAGCCTCCGATAACCTGGTGCCCCTTCCCATCACATAAAGGCAAATAACACCATACTAATCCTAATGTTGCAAGTCCACCTAGACTGTACTCTTTTTCAATAATACAAACTTTTGAGTTGTTTCTGCTTGCTGCAATTGCTGCTGCAGATCCTGCTATTCCACCTCCAACAACAATTACATCAAACTTATCTATTATTTTTATTTTTTTTGCTGTTTCTGTTAATGTATTTTTCATTCTTAGTAATATTCTTATGATAGAATTATTCGGTAGTTTTAAACCTTGTTCTCTTGATATAGTCTTCCTGAAATTTTTTATCAAGATTTACAAAATGAGCTGTATATCCCGTAACTCTTATCACAATACCGTAATACTTCAGGGGATCTTTTTGTGCACGTCTTAATTTATCAATCGAGACAATATTTAAATTCACTTGTATGCCACCTTTTTCAAAAAAAGAAGTAACAAGGGCTTCAATAGTATCGGCTGAGTTTGTACCTTCGGCAAAAAAAGAAGGATCAGATTCAAATTGAAGCGGACCGCCAATGACTTTGTTTAAAGGCAGTTTAGACATTGAATTCATGGCAGCAGTAATTCCATTAATGCTTCTTCCATGCATAGGATTTCCTCCTTGGGCAAAAGATTCTTCTTTTTTTCTACCATCTGGTGTTGCTCCAAATACTGGACCTGCGAGTGCATGTCCCATGAACATAAAAAGTGATGGTCTGAAATGAAAGCCTTTTAAGTTTTTATAGCTTTTTAGTAAATCTATTAAGTGATTGGTGACTCTGACAGCCAAATTATCAACTTCATCTTCATCATTTCCATATTTAGGCACTTTTAAAATTTCCTGCCGCATCTGCTCGAAGCCGACAAAATTTGCTTTTACTGCTGTTTGTAAATCCTGTAGGGTTATTTTTTTATCTTCGAATACAAGTTTTTTTATTGCAAAAAGAGAGTCAACTACATTTGCCAAACCCATTACATTAACAGATGTATAATTATATATCCCTGTACCTGTATCTGTAATATCTTTACCTGCCTCTATGCAGCCATGTGTTTGTGAAGTTCCGATTATTTCAGGCCAGACTAAGGGCTGCCATTTATACTCTGCATTTTTCAAATCCCTTAGCGCAATAAGAGCATTTTCTACTTCCTTGCAATAAAGATTCCACAGATTTTCAAAACTTTCTATATTTTTTTCTACAGCTTTACTGAATGCCTGAAGAAAGCACTGTACAATTACAATACAGTTTTTATCCTGGTCACAATACTCTTTGCCTGGAATACAATACCACTGGCAACCACTGTATGAAACATTCCATGCATCTTCAGGTCTAACACCAGAGTATGTCTCAGATTCCCTGGCAACATCGTAATTTACAAGAGTCGGTATGGCTGCCCCATGCCTGTAAAGAACTTCACAAGCATATTTAAAGAAATCTCTATCTATGTCACTATGCCACATTACTCCAATTGGCACTCCGTTATCTTCACCTATCATGTCATATGCTTCAAGACATACCCAGCTCAGTTCATTTGTAGCGTCCTTTAAATCTTCATTTCTTCCGGCTAAAGCAAAGAAGCTGCCCCCATATTTCAGATAAATCTCTGCTATCAAATCTCTTGCTAATTCTCTTGTTATAATCTCTTCATTCATATCTTTAATATAAAAATCTTTTAATAGTTGATCCAACCTTCCATATCCATTACCATGCCCGATCATACGATCAACTATCTGATATAACTCGATCCATTGCACGGCTTCTCTGAAATTTGAAGGAGGGTTTGTTGAAATATTGCCGCACACCTCGGCAATCTTTAAATAGTTTTCTTTTGCCTGGCAATCTGTTTCTTTCTCTGCCAGTGATTTAGCTTTATCTGAGTATTTCTGGATATATTTAGTTACGGCCCTGTAAGTCCTCTCGGCAGCCCTGAGGTATGATGCCTGCTTTTCGTCGCCTGAGCGCTCGTATTTCTTGCGATTTTCAATTACCTTATCCAGTATTCCCTGCCAGCCCAGGCTAAGACCGATGCTGAGATCGGGGCAGGTGTGAGCATAACTTCCGCCTCCTGAGCCGGCTTTCATTGCTTTATTGCCCAGTTCATCAATTTCTTCAGGATATCTAAGCTTTCTTGCTTCATCAAACCTCCAGTGAAACTCCCCGACAATATATTCATTCGGGTATATCTCGGCCGGGCTTACTTCAAGAAAATATTCAAAATCTTCTGCCCAGTTTTCAGGATCATGCTTCAGTCCCTTCCTGGATGAAGGTATCTCCTTGCCGGGAAACGGATAACCGACGCCCACTCTTGCATCATGGTCGCCTACAACCACTCTGTTTTTCAGGGGTATTGAATATTTTCCAGTCGCCGGCACAAAAGATGCAGAACCAGCCGACCACTGGTAAATCCCATGCATTATACCATCGAAATACAGGTCGCGTTTGCCTTCTTTTATCAGTTGAAGGTATCTTGGAATTAATTTTTTTATTCTCTCGCTCGGTTCAATTTTTTCTTTTAATAATATAGTCATTTAAATCACCTTGATTATTTATAAATTATTAATTTAAACCAGAAATATATAATATAATGCGCTAATAGTATTACTGTATTTTTTAGTGCCAGAGTTTGTAAATATGTCAAAAAACAATTACCTGTAAAATACTTCTTCCGCTCCATTTGATTCCGCCAGCTTTTTCAACTTTTTCATTACTGTTTCCGATGGAGGATGCATCTTTTCTAATATATAATCTTTACCCATCCAGGTATATTTTTGTGAAGCTAAAACATTGTACTTTAGGAGTTCATATCTTTTAACATTTTTTAACTTAGCTATAAATCTTGCACTATTAATTATATTTTCTTCATCTGAAGTATAACCAGGTATTACCGGAGTTCTGATCCAAATTGGAATGCCCATTTCATCAATACCGGCTAAGTTTTGTAAAATAAGATTTAAATCACCACCTGTAAATTCATATAACTTTTGCTCATCCATTTGTTTTAAGTCATATAGAACAAGATCGACATTATCCAAAATCTTTTTTAAAATTTCCCATCTTACAAAGCCGGAAGTATCCAGCGCAGTGTGAAT
>JAMCVO010000231.1 GCA_023475715.1 Actinomycetota bacterium | reverse complement strand
TGTAAACGAGCTTGAAATTTATTAAATTTATAATATTTTAGTTTTACAGTCTATGATGTATTGATATATTAATAACTCTAAAAAGAGTCTACGATGTTATGATATTTATTAATTATTTGTTAAAATTATATTGATTTTATATTAAATAAAGTCTAATGCTATTTTGCATAATATGTGGATTTAAATAAATTTTATAAAAACACTTCGTATAATAAAGAGTTATATGAAACTGCTGGAAACAGGGTACATTAATTGTTCTATCGCTTACTCTCGTGGCAGTTACTTGATACACTTACTTCACCTATCAACTGGTCATGAAAAAAGAGCAGCCCGTGGTAGTGGCGACAATCCATTACATCCCCGAGGCTAAAGATATTCGTATTCTTATAAACAATCCATCTAACCGCTATGCAAAGACTCGTGTGTGGGTCCAACCGAAGGTTTACGGACAGAATACCGACTTGGGACCTGACTATTCTGGCCAAACCATCTGGCACTTGACTCCTCAGTTTGGTATCAATGGTCATTTTTCACTTGAGAAACCACTCCAGCAGGTTGGCAAAAATTTTGAGACAATGGTTGCCGAAGCAGATGACGAGAATGTGACTCGACAATTACAGCTATCTCTCAAGGTTGAGTGGGAGGATGAAGAGGGGAAAGTTGGAAGATATCCAGAACATTTATGGTATTTTGATTTCAGGCGAAACAATTTTGTTTACCAAGTGGGAGGCTTCACAGCTGGCTAGAAGGTGTTGTCTCAACACCACAATGTTAAATTACACTGAATCCATTACTAAAAAAATATCTTATTTATATGTTATAATTAAAGAAATTAATTTTAAAATTTAAAAATAGAACTAATAAGGTGGAAGGAAATAAATAAAATGAAACAGCTCTTAGATAAAGAGGAATTTACAGAAAAGGGAAAAGCTATTTATAAAAAACTCCAACCCGAATTCAAAAAAAATAAAGGAAAGATAGTTGCTATTGAAGTAGAATCTGGTAATTATTTTATTGGAGAAGATGAGCTAGATGCTGCTCTGAAAGCCAGGAGAAGGTTTCCTGATAAAATATTTGTATTCTTCCGTATTGGATATCCTGTTGTTCATAAATTTAGGAAGGTTTGTTTATGATAGAGGGTATCGTAAATAATTTTGATGAACCAATTATTAAATTGGATATCCATCTTTCTAGTAATAATTCAAAAAAAGTAAATGCAATAATAGATACTGGTTTTAATGGCTATATTAGTATTCCAACTAGTTTAATTGAGGAATCTAACTGGGATTTTTTAGGTACAGAGGAGTATGAGTTAGCAGTTCAGAATTAACAGATTTTGTTTTCATTTACAGCTTATTCCAGAAATCAAATATTGCTTTTTTTATTTCAATCCATAATGGTTTTGCATTATCTATTAATTCCAGCATCTTCTCACCTTTTAGCTGAAAACCATATCCGCTTACAAATCGATGCCTGAAATTCCTATATGGATGCAGCCTTTCTATAATATCATGATTAAACACCGCAATCTTTTCAGAAGGAGGATTTGATGATAGGCTAAGAAGTTCTTTATGCCAGCTTGCTCCTTTGGGAAAGGTTAAATAATATTCTTTTGTTATGCGCTTTAATATATTCTCTATACCATTATAAAAGTTCATAAGATAAGCCCCCATTGCAGGCTCTACAAGATAGTTCCTATTTTTAGCATTAAATTCATTCCTGGCATTTAGAAGTCTTTCCAAAGTTTCATCTATTGCTTTTTCTTCATCTGTTACATCTTCCTTTAGTTCTTTATACTCATCTTTCATATAGAATCTTCCCTTTAGATAAAATTCTTTTATAGAGATGTTCTCTTACATCATCCAAATCTACGATATCAACCTCATCCTTTACTTCCATAGACACCTTACCATAAAAATTAAAGAAATCTTTTGGTTTAATTCCACTAACTGCTATATCTATATCACGACACGAGCTTATGTCTTCAACACATGAACCAAATAAAAATACTTTCTTTGCCCCAAATTCTTTACTAATATCAACAATCTTATCTAAATATTTTTTAAAAATATCTTCTTTCATAATAAACCACCCTAAAAATTCGTTAAAAATCCAAACTAAATGTTTTTATAATAAATGTTTCCATATTTTTTACTCTGCTGTTATAAGAATATATAATAATCTTAACTTTTGAATTTCTATTAAAATATTATCAATGTCCAATCAATTACGCAATTCTTTATTTCCAGAATATTAATAGTCTTCTCTCCAGGGTTTTTTATCTTTTACTGGATAAATAATAAAGCGAACACCCTGATTATCCGGCGGATTTAACCACAGCATCCGTTCAAATACTTTTTCTGCCTCCTTAAATCGTTTAAGTTTCCAGAGGCAAAGACCATATCCATGCATGCATCGAAGAAATGGCCTGTTATCAATATGTGACCAGAGTAGGACTCCATTGAAATCTTCTAGCAGAGACAGCTCTCCTATTTTCATACCAACATTGTAATGAATAATTGCTTTTTCAGGAAAGCTATCAAACATGAAGTTTCCCAGATGTGCATGGGCATCAAGACATCTTAGATCTATCATAAGTTCATCCATTAAAATATCCTGGGCTTTGCCTGTCTCTCCAATGTCTTTATAATATATTGAATCAAGTATTGGCCCATCTGCATCAAGATCTGTATCACTCGGAACTACTTGCTCCATTTCATAGCAGGGTCTTTTTCCTGCCTTGATAATAGCTTTATAATAATCATCTGTCTCTTGTATAATTTGGTCATTTTCATCTCTTTCTTCTTCAAACTCTTCCATCGGGTCCCAGAAATCCCAATCTTTTAGCTCAAGAGGTTTAAGGCCAAGCAAGTCTAATTTGATTTGGTGGTTGATAAGTTCTCCTGATATATACTTATTACTGCCAAATTCCCAAATCTTTTTTATACCAATGCTTACAATTTCTCCTGGTGCTATTTCAAAAAGCTGATACGAGGATAGCTTTAATAATATTTTCTCACCAGTTTCCAACATTCTGCAATTGGCAATACCATCTCTTGTTGTAAGAACTATTAAGTTTATCTTTTTTTTACTAACCATCTTCTTACCTGTAAGTAAATACCCACTAAGTAAATCTTTTCCGATTGAAGTTCGGGTATTTATTTTATTTTTCCCAAATTCTGGTTTTAATTAACTTCATCGCTTAACATTATAGATTCTACCTTACTTGTTTTTTCCTGTAGCTTTGAAGATTTTTTTATTGGTTGGTCCTCTTAAATAAGTTATTAAAATACTTTAGCACATCATCCAGATCAAACTTCTCATCAATCCTGATCATAGGGATAAGATCGCTATGGCTAATCCTTTTTAATTCTTTTATTGCCTGATCAGATAAACCCAAATTATATGAATAATCTCCTTTGTAATTATCAAGCTCTAATTTCTTGTTAGTTAATTTAAGTAAATCCGGCCGGGAAAAATCAAATCCTATTTTAATAAAGTGCCCCAAATCATAATAATCTCTAATAGCTGGTGTTAAACGAGATATAGCAGCTTTCAGTTTTTCTGCTGCGCATTCTTCCAAAGACAGCCCTAAAACATTTCCCTGTGGAAATAAATCCTCTCCGCTGAAAGGATCTTGATAAAAATGCTTTACCTTTACGATTTCGGGAGGTAAAAAAGAAGGTTGGCGCAATGATATTTCAAATTTTATGATTTCCTTTCGATTCATAATAATAGACTGGTATTGAAGATCAAAAAGATATTGTGTTGAATTATTGAACCCCTTTCCTTCAGGATTATTGCTTGTAAGCTCCAATAAAGACATAAAAGACAGCATTTTGTTTCTTATTGATGCTATAGCTTTTGACCTTTTCCCACGTGTAGAAACATCAACATCGTTGCTGTATGAAAAATCCAAATCCTCGCTTAATCTATGGTAATTTAAATAAGCCTTATTCAGCAATGTGCCGCCTTTAAAAATGATATCACAGCTTAAATACTGATTGACTGCATTGAGTATTCTGGTCAAATGATAGTCCTTTTCTATGATAGCCGGACGGAATCCCTGCTTATCGGCAACGTAATTAATAATATCTTTTAGTTTACTCTTATCCATTTATAATTAACTTCCAGTCTTGATTTACTTTTCCTTTCCGTGACTTGATAAAAGGGTTAAAATTTGTATATGTGTTTTTGCCTCCGGTAGATTTTTTCAGTTTAATCAAATCTGCCTGCAAAACACCGGCCTTTTCAAGCATAAGCCCCCCTCTTTTACGGACTGCCGCAGCTGGGTATTTTACTAAATAGCTTATGAATTTTTGAATATCTATGCTACTAATTTGTTTACTTATAACGGATTGAACATTTTCCCAGCTGCCCATAGGTTTGAATATAAAGTCTACCAGAGTTCTTTCTTTATCGCTTATCGATATGTCTTCGTCCTCAATCTTTATTTTTTTAATCCCATACATTTTTCTGGAAGATATTTTTATCGC
>JAMCVO010000731.1 GCA_023475715.1 Actinomycetota bacterium | reverse complement strand
TTTACTTATGCTTTTGTAGCTTTAAACCAGCAAATGATGGCTTGTTATCCCCTGCTTAAAGAAGACTTAAAAAAAAGTCTCCTGACCTGGACCCGTAAACATTTAGAATATTTTTTCAACCAAAAATGGATATCAAAGGATTTCTTTGGATTCTCATATCCGGAGGGTCATTGGACACCTTTCGATGTAGATTGCTACTGCGGTAATATATTTCTTTGCATTACCCATTACCTTGAAGCTTCAGGTGATATTGAATTTATTAAAAGTATATTCCCAAAAATTAAAGCAATGCTGAATTACTTTAAAATTGCAGTAGATTCTATGACTAGCAATGGTTTTTGCTCTCCATCTTGGCACATTAATTGGATTTCAGATACTTTAGAAACTGTGTCTGGACTATTTGGCATTGCACGAATAGCGCGCTACCTTGATGATCAAGACTGGGAAGATGTTTTTGGTTACGCGACGATTTACCGTTGTGGTGCAATAGGGTTACTTCTTGGTGCAGATATCTATGATGATATTCCTGGTCTACCAACTAAAGAAAGTTGGTTGTTTGATCATTGGGATACCCGACAGACAATACTCAACTGGTATAACTACCCCTTATCCTGTGTAATCGCTGTAGATGCAACTCAGGGTTTCATTCCATTGGCACACCAGAAATCCCTAAACCATTGTTATCTCCCCTTTTGGCCTCCATGTCCAGAATTATGCTTGCTTCATATAAATATTGGATTTAAAGAAAAATTTACAACTTTTTTCAAAATCTTGGAAGAAAATCATCCAGATTGGAGAGTAAGCCCAGAAGCTTCATTTGCACATGGTTCTCCATTCTTAATTTTCCGAGCTTTATATGGTCAAGAAACCCCAGAAAGTTTGTTAGATCAATACCTTCAAGGAGAAAAAATAAATAAAACCAGACCTTTCTTAGAATTTACACGCTGGAAACATTTTATGCTAGCTATTCTTTTAGTAAATCCAGACAAACCCATTAAAGAGCAAGATTTATTGGTTAAACATCCAAAAAAACAAATCAAATGAACACCACAATAGAAAGTTTCTTTTAAATAATTTTATTGTACATATTTTATGATCTGTGAATATGTTAAAAAAAGAAACTTTGTAAAAATAAATATAAGAAAGGATTCTATGGAAAAAAGTAAATTTATTATCAAAAATAAAATTAAGATAGTTAAAAGACCTTGGGGAGAAGAACAATGGTTTGCATTTACAAATGATTATATTGGCAAAATTTTTTTTGTTAAAAAAAATTATAGATTAAGTCTTGCTTACCATTTAATGAAAGACGAAACAATTTATCTTCTAAAAGGCAAAGCAAAACTGGAGTTGGAAGATGAAAAAGCTCAGATTCAGGATATTTATCTTGATGAAGGTGAATCAGTAAGAATTAAAAATGGAAGAAGACATAGATTCAATGCCTTAGATGATTGTAAAGTTTTAGAGGTATCCACTCCTGAGGCTGATGATATTATAAGAGTTGCAGATGATTATGGAAGAGAAAATATTTTAAGTGTTAATGAAAATAATGTGTGCTGTGTCGGTGGTGCTTGCATGAATTTGCTTTTATCAACCTTGAATGAAGTCCCTAGATTTGGAACTGGCACTACAATAGATGAAATAGTTTTAAGATCGGCTGGAGAAAGTTTGAATGTAGCTTATCCTCTGGCAAGATTAAAAATTCCTGTCTCTATAATCACATATATTACTGATGATGCATATGGCAAGATGATTTATAAAGATATTTTAAAATATTCTATTAATTCAACAGGGCTACAATTAATTAAAAATGACAAAACCGGAATTACTATTTGTTTAATCAATAAATCAGGTGACCGGATTTTAATTGATTATCCGGGTTTAAAGTCAAAAATGAATAAAAATACTATTTATGAAAATTTTCATGTTATTGAAAAATCAAAATATATTTATTTTGGTGGATATTTTAATCATCCAAGGATTGGATTTAAAGAATACAGGGATATATTAAATAAAGTAAAAAAAATGAAAAAGATTGTACTTTTAGATACTTGCTGGGATCCAAAAAATTTTGATAAGAAGACTATTAAAGAACTCCTGGAAATTTTAAGTTATGTTGATATCTTCCTGCCAAATTATGAAGAAGGAAAAGCAATATCTAAAAAAGAAAATCCTTCTGATATTATTGAATTTTTTGAAAAACAAGGGATTCAAAGCTTGTTTCTAAAATTAGGTCCTAAAGGAAGTGCTGCTTTTTACAAAAATGAAGTTAAATTTCAAAATGCATTCGATGTTAAGGTAAAAGATACTGTTGGCGCGGGTGATGCATTTAATGCTGGGGTAATCTATGGATTTATAAAAAATTATAACTTAGAAAAAATATTAAAAATATCAACGGCAATTTCTAATATAGTAATTACTAAGGACAAAGAACGATATCCTGATTTAAAAGAATTAAGTGTTTTTTTAAGAAAACATCCTGAATAAAGATCTATATCTTATTTTAAATAAAGTGAGTAGCACACTGGGATAAAATTAGGGCAAGGTGATTGATTACTGGGGGAGGGAGGCTTGGTATTTGACGTACCAATGGTATACATATTATAATACTTTTGAATCAAAAAACTTTAATCTTTCATTATATTGATTATTTGAAATTTATAACTTTTATGATTTTCAGATGTAGAAATAATGGTTTCCAATGATGAGATTGCTCAGGCGATAGACTATTCATTACTCAATCCTGCTCTGACTGACAAGGATATTAAAGAAGGGAATAAGATGATAAAAATAAAAGGATTGAAGAGGTTAGATAATACAATCTTGGCACCTTCAGGTAATGGTGATAACTGGCATATGACCTGGGCTAAAGATGATATTCAGTATGTAGGCTTATGTGATGGCAAAGGCTGGGAAAATCTGGAGGGTTATACAGATCTGGAATATAACAGCAGGATTTTTACCATTTCGGGAAATGCTCCAAATTATTCTTTTGGCCACCTTAATGGTTATCCCCTGCTTGAATCTATATGGACCTTAAATACGGAAGGTCCCAAACATTTCAGCAGATATTACGGTTTTGGAATACTGGCACTTGATGGATTTATTTATCATTTTTTAAGTACTCCCAAAGTTCCATTTGGAGCCCTAGATAATAGCTTCATCGGTGTAAAATTGATTTATTCTGATGATAATGGGCAGACCTGGAAAAATCAGGATGGTTCTTCTCCTGTGATATGGGAAGAATGGGGTAGGCGCAGCAGAGAAAATATGCTGTTTTTTTATGAACTTGATGATGCTTTTTCTCTTCTTACAGTCCTGCAGATGGGTAAAAATTACGACCTAAACAAAGACGGTTACGTCTATATTTATGCTTTAAACGGAAATACAGTAAGCACTATGAACCAGCTTGTAATGTTTCGTGTAAAAAAGGATAAAATCCTGGATCGTTCCGGATATGAATATTTTGTCTCATTGAATCCTGATGGTACTGCGAAATGGAATAATGAAATAAACCAAAGGAGTATCGTCCATACTTTTCCTGAAGGCTGGGTTAATTGGAAAATAGGAGGTTCTTTTGGAGGTCATCCATATTCTTGGCAGCCCAGTGTAATTTATAATGAACCATTGGACACTTATATCATGGCCAGTTGGGGAATGGGAGTTAGCAGTGAAGGAGACTGGTTTGGTAAACCAAGTTATCTTGGGTTCTGGACTGCAAAATATCCATGGGGGCCATGGAGCCAGATCCATGAAGAAGTTTCCTGGACTCCGAATAACGACTGGACGGCAAGAGCTTATCAGCCCCAAATATCACCAAAATGGATTGCCAAGGATGGCAGGTCATTCTGGCTCATATGGACGGACTTCAGGCTTGTGGGCACAAAAAGACCTTATTATGCATTTAACTGTCAAAAGGTTTTGATTGTAACTGAGTGAATTATTTAAAAACTTTGTTCTAAATAGTTTGCAGGGGTGACAGCTTAGAATGGAAAAAAGAAAGTTTGGTAAAACTGGCCTTTTTACTTCGGTTCTCGGTTTCGGGGGATTTCATCTTTTAGAAATACCCAAAAAAGAAGTGGATTTTCTTTTAAATACTTACCTTGATAACGGTGGAAATTACTTAGAAACTGCGGAAATATATGGAAATGGTGGATCAGAAGAAAAAATCGGGCATACAGTATCTGGAAGAAGAAATGAATATATTTTGACTTCAAAGACAGTGTACCGTGATAAAAAAGGTTATACCGACAGTTTAAACAGTAGTTTAAAAAGATTAAAAGTAGGACATCTTGACCTGCATATCATGCATATGGTAGGAGCTGATATTAAGGAACTTGGTATAAAAGCTAGTGATTTAAAAAAGATACTTTCCCCGGGAGGTGCTCTTGAAGGTGCGGAAAGAGCAAAAAAAGAAGGCAAGATAAAATTTGTCGGAATATCCATGCATGGTTATCCAGGAACACTTATCGAAGCAATAAAAAAATACCCTTTTGATGCAG
>JAMCVO010000757.1 GCA_023475715.1 Actinomycetota bacterium | reverse complement strand
CGGATTTTAAAAGCATTATAAAAACATTAAATGAAATAAAATATAATGGGGTGCTTTCCTGCGAGATACTGCCTTTACCAGACAGTTTGGCAGCAGCAAAACAGGCGATCAAATATATAAATAGTATTATTTAAAAAAAATTAATATTGGATTTAAGTAATTTACAGATAAAAGTTGGAGCAAATGAATTGTGGGGGATGTTATAAGAAAGGAGATCTAAATGTTAATTGGTTACCTAAATGCTCAGAAAGATTTTATTCTAAGTCAGAATAACAATTATTTTAGTAAAGCTGTTGAAAATATTAACAGAGTTGACTTTTCTTCTGCAACAGATGGAACCTATAATTTAAAAGAAAAAGATTTTTTTTATCATTTGGTAACCTATAAAACAAAGGAAAAAATTGATCAAACTTCTGCAGAAGTACATAAAAGATATATTGATTTTATTTATATCCTTAGCGGCAAAGAAACAATGGGTTATATGCCAAATAAGGATTCTTATTTTTTTAGTTCTAACTACGATTTTGTTAAAGATGTCGAATTAATCAAAGATATTGTCAGTGAAAATTTTTTTACTGTTAAAGAAGGAATGTTTGTAATTTTTTATCCTGGTGAGATACACAGGTCGGGACTTATGGTAGATGAACCTTTGATAATAAGAAAACTGATTTTTAAAATATTATTCAGATAATATTCTTATAATAAATTTAATAATGAACATAAGGTGGTAAGTTATGAAGGGACTTAAAGGTAAAGCAGCAGTTGTAACTGGAGGGTCAAGAGGAATAGGGTATGCGTGTGTTGAGCGGTTGTTAGAAGAAGAAGTAAAAACACTTTTTACTGGTAGAAGCCAGGCAAATGGTACAAAAGCGATAGAAAATCTTAATAAAAAATACAAAGATGTATATTTTCTTGCTGGTGATATGAAAAGTGAAGATTTTTGTATACAAACAATTAAAACAGCAATTGAAAAATTTGGAAGGCTCGATTATCTTTTAAACAATGCATTTCCATTTACATCAAAATCTTTAGATGCTACAAGAGATGATTGGTTACGTACAATGGAATCCGGACCCATAGCTTATGCAACAATGATACAGTATTTTATCAAGTTTAGAGGAAAAGATACCCCGGGTTCAATAGTTAATATGTCAAGTATCTCAGGCCATATAGCTCAACCAGGTAGGTGGACATATAATGCAGCAAAAGGTGCAGTTGGTATGCTTACAAAGTGCGCTGCTTTTGATCTTTCACCCAAAATAAGAGTGAACACTGTTAGCCCTGGTTGGGTTTGGACGGATGAAGTTGAAAAGGCAACACATGGTCAGGGCCGGGCTAAATGGGAACCCATATGGGGAAAATTCCATTTACTCAGGAAATTTGCTGAACCTGAAGAGATAGCATCTGTTGTGGCATTTTTATTCAGTGATGACGCTAGCGTTATAACTGGCGCAGATATATATGCTGAGGGTGGATATCTTACGATGGGATCTGAAGGACTGGGAGAATCATCAAGCTTTGTAGGGAGTAACTAATAATAATATATATTAAGATTGGCAAAGCTTGCACAAAAAATGATGGCTTTACCAGATAATAAATATTTCAGGTAACATAATCGAGTTAATTTAGGAAGGAATGAAATATATTTTGAGTAGAATTATTGATTTAACTGCAGAAATGTACAATGGTGTTCCGACAATGCCTATGGATCCTAAACTTTCTATCACGGAGCACTGCAATCTTGATAACTTGGGTTATAATCTTTCGCGTGTCACTTTTTCAACACATCAGGGAACACATATCGATGCACCTTATCATTTTTTCTATAATGGTGAAACTATTGACAAAATAGATTTAAAAAGATGTGTAGTGCGAGCTATAAAGGTGAATCTTACGTTTAAAAAGCCCAAAGAATCTATTATAATAAATGATTTACTTAAATATGAGTCTCAAATAGATAAAGGTTTATGCATTTTACTGCAGACAGGTTGGGATAAAGTGTTTCCCAAAAAAGAATTTTTTTCAGATTTTCCTTATATTACAATCGAGCTTGCTACCTGGTTTGCAGAAAAAAAAGTTGGTCTGGTGGGTATGGATATGCCTACGCCAAATTGTGTAGACTGGAAGATAGTCCATGAGACTTTTCTTGGCAATAACATATTAATTGTAGAGGGCTTGACAAATTTGGACAAAATTGATGATGAGGAATTTACATTTTTTGCTTTGCCGTTAAAATTCAAAGGTAGAGATGGGTCCCCGGTTCGTGCTATTGCTATATTGGACGTTTAGTTGCTAAAACAGCAGAATTATTACTAATAAAATTTTTAATAAAGAAAATTAAAAAGGAAGTGATTATGGCATTTGTATTAAAACCAAAAATAGGAGTTATGGCTATTGCAAATGGAGCTTATTTTCCACAATTTCCTGATTTAAAAGAAAAACTTACAAAACAAACTGACATTCTTTTGGCAAAATTCAGCAATGAATATGATGTAGTTTATGTGGGTATGGTGGATTCAGAGACAGCGTCTTTAAAAGCTGCTGAAATCTTTCGAGCTCAGGATGTAGATATTGTGTTTTGCCACTGTACAACTTACTCCACTTCCTCCAATTTGCTACCGGCAGTAAAGGATCTTGATGTTTCCGTTGTACTTCTCAACATCCAGCACGTGACTACACTTGATACCGAAAAAGCTACACATATTGAAGATTGGTTGGCCGATGGTTTCTCATGCGGTTGCGTTCCGGAGATGGTATCAGTATTGCGAAGGGCAGGAAAGAGATATAGCGTGATTACCGGATATCTTGAAGGCGACGATGTCGTGGATAAAGAGATTGACAAATGGTGCAAAGCTGCAACTGTTCGCAGAAAACTGAGGGGTACAAGTTTGGGACTTATCGGGCGTCCATATCCGGGAATGCTGGATCTCTACATAGATGAGACTAAATTATTCTTAAGCCTTGGGGTCTATACTGAAATGCTTGAATTGAGTGATATTATTAAAGCGTCTAAAGGCATATCTAATGATAGAATTACAGCACAAACTGAAAAAATCATGGCAACTTTTGAAATATTTGAAGGCATAGATGCTAATAATTTGGCAGAACTTGCAGGTTATGTTTGCGGACTTGAAAATTTGGCTCAGGAAAAAAATATTTCTGCGTTTGCGAGCCATTATGGTGATGCACAGGGAGAAGAAGGTAAGCTTATTTCAGTTCTAAATCCTGCATGCTCTATGCTTATAGGTCAAGGAATTGCATGGGCGGTTGAAGGGGATATGAAAGTTGCGCTGGCTATGTCAATATTGAGGACTATCAGTGGTACTGGAACACTGGCAGAGCTATATTCGTTAGATTTTGACAATGATATATGTATAATAGGTCATAGCGGTTCCGGAGACCCTGCAATATCCTATAGGAAACCTTTAATGAAAATCACTAAGGTATTTCATGGCAAGAGCGGAGGAGGGTATCTTACTCAGTTCTATCCCAAATTTGGAGGTGTCACTCTGCTTGCACTAACACAGGATGAGACAGGCGGTTATAGGATGATAGCAGCAGAGGGCATAAATAATGAAGGTCCCATACTACAGTTGGGCGACACTAATTGCAGGGTAGCATTTTCTATCGGATTAAGAAACTTTGTAAATGAATGGTGCCTCACGGGTCCAACTCATCACTTTGCATTAGGCAGCGGTCTTCAAATAGATACGATAAAATATGTTTCCAATATATTGAACATACCCTTGGAAATAGTTTGTAGATAGTAAAATTATTCTAACAAATCAAACAGATCTAAAAGCTTTTTTAAAAAATGTAAGACAATAACATTGAGCTGTTAATTTTAAAAGAGATAAAATGTGTAGCACATTTAGAAATTAATACGGGTATTTGTGATGGTTGTGGTTTTCGTACTATAGATTGTTCAATGGACATACTGGCATTAAACAATAAGAAAAAGGCAATGTGGTAGAAAATGAAAAAATTTGCTTGTGTTGTGTTATTGTGTAACTATTGGTGTCAGAAAAGAAGTAATTAAAGCAATTAAATGTGGTATTGACATAATTGCACCAAAGAGTGCTATTCATTTAAACACACCACTTGAAAATTTAAAAAAGATTTATAGGGTAATAAAAGAATTTAAATATTAAGCAATTAACAATATTGTTATTTAATATTAAATACAGTTTAAAAAGGAGAGTAAAAAATGAAATATAGAATCCTTGGGAAAACAGGCTTCAGTATTTCGGAGGTGTCTTTAGGGACCTGGCAACTTGGCGGAAAATGGGGAGAGAAACACGATGAAAATATTGCTGAATCTATATTAAATAAAGCAGTTGAAACTGGCATTAATTTCTTTGACACTGCCGATGTTTATAATGACGGCCGGAGTGAGATATCCATAGGTAAATTTCTTAAAAAAATTAAGAAAAGGATATATGTCGCCACCAAGAGCGGCAGGAAATTAAACCCCCACAATGATGAAGGTTATAACGAAAAAAATATCACCGCC
>JAMCVO010000599.1 GCA_023475715.1 Actinomycetota bacterium | reverse complement strand
ATATCAATTAGTGGTTTTTCGCCGGAAATATTTGAAATTGCCAAAGATATATGTATTTTGAAATTATTTTTTTTGGCCAAACTGATCATATAATCAATATCATCTAAATTAAATTTATGTAAAACCATATTCACCCGAACATCGATTCCGTTTTTTCTGGCAATCTTTATTGCCTCCATTGCCTTTTCCCAACTCCCTTTGCCTCGTAGTAGATCATGATGCTCCTGCCGGCCGTCAAGGCTGATTGTTAAACATTTAATACCCTTTATATCCTCAATACGTTTAGGGACTAATACCCCATTAGAGGTCAAATCTACACTCAACCCTATACTTTTTGCATAATCGATTAATTCTTTTATATCAGGTCGGAGTAGCGGCTCACCGCCGCAAAAATTAATTCTTAAACAACCGTTAACTTTTAAATCATTGAGAAGTTTTTTAATTTGTTCAGTGCTCATTTCTTTTGCATCTCTTTTATAGTAAGACGCATAACAATGCTTACACCTTAAATTGCATCTGTCTGTCACGTTAAAAATTACCGTTAAAGGATATGTTTTTCCTGTCAGTTTAAATAAAACTAAACGGAGAAAGAAGAAAAAATTATATAACATGTTTTAAACATTTAAGTAATCTTTAATATAGCCCAAGAAAAACTGGGGATGTTTGAAAAAGTTCATATCATTTGCCAATGCCCAATAAAATTTCGGACGCATCATAACATCTAAAACCAGATTGTGTTTATTAATATTTACAAATTCTCCGATTGCCCAGGCGATCAGTTCTTTTCTTTCTTTAGGGTTCAGACTGTTTACCAAAGGAGCTGAAGCGTCCAGCGCATTCCGGTCCCGATATTCTGCAATTCCTTGGGGATTTTCTTTTTCCAAAATACTGGCAAGTTCGGTTCCTGAAGCAGGGGTCGGAAAATAAGGATAAACAATATACGGTTTAATTTCTTTAACAAGATTTACGGTATCTGTAATTTCTTGTCTTCCCTCACCAGGTAAACCGATAATACAAAAGGCAACCATCCTGAGCCCTACTTTATGAATCAACTCTGCACATCTTCTGACATCTTCAACCAAGTTTCCTTTTTTAATTAATTTTCTGATTTCAGGATTTCCGACTTCGACTCCGACTGCAATATGCTGGCAACCTGCTTTTTTGGCCATCCGCAAAGTTTTTTCATCAACCATTTCCGCCCTTGTTTGTGCAGACCAATAAATAGGTAATTTCTTTTTCATAAGTATTTGGCAAAACTTTTGAGCTCTTTTTTTATCAATAAAGAAAATGTCATCACAAATATAAAAATATCTCGTTCCGAATTTTTTATAAGTATCTTCAATTTCTGCAATCATTGATTCGGCAGACCTGACTCTCGGTTTGTATCCCATGCTGGTGTGGCATCCGCAGAATATGCATTGGAAGGGACAACCTCGGGAACCATATATTCCCTGAAAAGTGTGTGGTGGCATATTTTCTGATCCATCCAGAAGATGACGTCCTGGAAAAGGCAATTTATCCAGATCCATCAAAGGCATCCGGTCAGGATTATGAACAACTTTTCCGTTCTTTTTATAACTTATCCCTTTAATTTTAGAAAAATCTTTTAGTCCTTTTTCGATTGCCTTCATCAGTTCCATTATTGTCAGTTCCGGTTCTTTCCGTATTGCATAATCCATCACGGAAAAATCTCCAGCGGTTGAGGGGTCAATTGCACAATGCAATCCCCTGTTTGTCATACCTTCAAAAATAGTGATAACTTTTGGATTTAATTCTTTTGCCATCTTAGCTATTTTATTTCCGGCAGTTAGAGTCGTATTAAAAACACTGACAACTAAAACATCCGGATTATATTCTTTTAAATAATTTTTTATTTCTTTCCAAATCGGATCAGTATTACCATTTAATCTTTTTAGATAATCATTGTATTGACGGGTCAGGACATTAACATTTAGATGATCAGTATTTCCTAAGATTGTTTTTTTATCCGGATCATAGTCAGCATTATAAATAACAGGCGCATATCCGATTTTTTCCAAAACAGCTGCAACCATACAACAACCGGGTGGATAATGTACTAAAGAAGCATTTTGTAATCTATAAAAAGGCGGGTTAACAATTAATATTTTTTTCATTAGATCTTAACTTCTCGATTTAAAGATTTTAGAATTTTCTTTCTTTAATGTAAAGAGTCAATCCGCTAAAAAATGAAAGCCCTGCAATAATATCGCGAAAAAACGAAACAAGATAGGCTTTTATTAAATCTATAATTGAAAAGTTCTTTTGACTTAAATAAAAGATAAACTCAAAATATAAAACCATGTGTGACAAAATAGTCAAAAATAAAACAATTGAGACGATTTTAGTGATCAAACCAGGCAAAAAAATCATTGAGATAACTTCCAAAATAAATAATAGAATTACCAAAAAAGATGTTGCGATCGCAAAATGGAGTTGTTTTCCCTGATGATTATTATCCACTAAAATCTGAGGATTATCCAAAAAGAATTTCGCTGACTGTTTTCCAAAAAAATATTGATGTTTTAAATAGTCTTTGAGATTTGTTTTAAAATGGTGTTTTACTCCATTGTTTTTTAACCAAGCAATATTGGAAAATTGGGAAATTTTATAAGCCAATAACATATCCTCACAAACAGGATATTTCTTAGAAAAACCCCCGATATTTAAAAAATCTTTTCTAAAACAAGCCATATTATTCGAAAGTAAAGTTTTAACAAGATATTCTCTATCCCTTCTGCGGAATGCTAATTCTGCCCAACTAAATTGTTGCCAAAAACTTTTATCGATACCAGAGGAGTAACCTCCACCTACTGCTCCTATACCGGGTTTTTCAAAAGTTTTTAGGATGTTTCTTAACCAGAATTTAGGCGGTATACAATCACTATCCGTAAATGCCAAAATATTCCCTTCTGCATACTTTACCCCTAAATTCCTTGCCTCAGAAACTCCTTTATGTTTTTGTTTAAGAAAAATTAAATTTTTTAATTTTAATTCTTTTTTAATTTGTTCTATCTCTTCGTCCAAACCGTCTGCTGATCCGTCATCAACAATAATTATTTCGTGAGGTTTAGATTCTTGCTGATACAATCCTCGAATACATTTTCCGATCGTACTAACCGAATTATATATTGGAATAACTACACTAATCTTATTTTTTTCTGCTCTTTTTGCGTTTCTCATCCTTAATTCCAATCATTTCCCCAATAACATAATGAGGTCTGTTTTTCCCTTCAGCATAAATCCTACTGACATATTCACCCAGTATACCCAAAAATATGAATTGTAATCCCATTAAAAAAGTAATGCTGACAACCGGTGTAGCCCAACCAGGGATTGCTTTATCAGAAGTCAAATTTAATGCAATTAACACCCTATTCACGGTTATATATGCCGCATATAAAATACTTAAAGAAGAGATTGCCAACCCTGCGAAAATTGTCATATGAAGTGCAAGTGATGAGAAAGACAATAGGCCATCTATTGCTAAATGAACTAATTTCGAAATGCTGTATTTCGATTTCCCCATCAGTCTGCCCGGACGGTCATATTCAAGTCCGGTTTGCTTAAAGCCAACCCATGTCCTAAGCCCTCTGACAAAAGGTCTATCCTCTTTAAATTTGCACATTTCCTCAACGACTTTTCTATCCATCAAACAAAAATCTCCCGCATCAAGAGGAATTGTTTTTAAAGGAGTTAAAAATAAAAGCAGGCGGTAAAATAGCTTGTAACAAAAAACTTTTAGAAACATTTCTTTCCTTTTTTTTCTTATTCCGTAAATAACCTTATATCCTTCCTTCCATTTTTTTATCATATCGGGAATGATTTCCGGAGGATCCTGTAAATCCGCATCCATCACCACCACCACATCCCCTTTTGCATGGTTTAATCCGGCAATTATTCCCACCTGATGCCCGAAATTTCTGGCAAATGAAATAATTTTTATCTGAGGATATTTTCGATGAAGTTTTTTCAGAATATCTAAGGTTTTATCAGAAGAACCATCATCAACCGCAATGAATTCAAATTTTGAATTTAGTTTTTTACAGACCTTTAATATTCTTCCAAAAAGCACTTCAATACATTCTTCCTCATTGAACATCGGAGAAACAATTGAAATAAACGGACTTTTCATAGGCTGATACTATCATAGTCTTTTTGAAAATAGTATACTGTTACCCTCTTAACACAACATACAAGATTCATGAATCCGTTATATAGGAAAAATCCAAAAATAATTTTTAAAGATTTAATTTATTCAATCAGCAAAAACCCTTTAAATATATATTTATATAATCAGGAAATTAAAAAACGTTCAAAATTGCCCTTAACGGATATTGTCAGATTGTCTCAACCCATAAGTATGTTTTCACCTTTTACTTCTGAAATTCAAACAGTGAATGATTGGTACGGACATGCAAAAATTTTAAAAAAATTTCTTGGACTTCCAAACTCATATAAATTTAAAAGGTTTTTGCTGATAATATCATAATCTTT
>JAMCVO010000027.1 GCA_023475715.1 Actinomycetota bacterium | reverse complement strand
GTAACTGCAAATCTCCGGTTTTAGGTGGGGGGTTGCCAGCAATATACCGGGTAAATTCCAAATGGAATCTGCAATAGTAAAAAAAATTCTTGTTTTAAATGGCAGTGCAAACTCGTTTGCACAGAGAATTGCAGTTACAGATCTTGATTGTGATGCAGTGATAGTAGGAGAGCTTAACTACCACAGTGCTCTTGAAATTACTGAAAGCGGGAAAATTATTATTGAAATCGGTCATGGTGACAGCGAGAAATTTGCTGTTGAAGGGATGTATGATATTCTTAACAGGTACTTTAAAGAAAACAGTATAAAAGATATTGAAGTAATAAAAAGTAAAGAAGGCTATAAATCCTGGAGGTATTATATTGGATGATGCAAGTTATGATATAACCCGCCTTGTCGAGCTGCAATTGCTTGAAAGTTCTATCCTAAGAAAGCTCAATGAAATCAACGCACTGAAAAAAAATGAAAAACTGCAAAAATTACAAGAGGAGCTTTCTGAAACTGATGAGAAGCTGAAACTTTCTGAAAAAGAGCTGGCGGGACTTGAAAATGAGCGCAGGAAGCTTGAAGGTATGATTACTCTTCAAAATGAGAAAATAAAGAAAAATGAAGAAAAACTTTTCAGTGGAACAATAACCAGTGCCAAGGAGCTTTTGAATTATCAGGAAGAAATCAAATTTTTAAAACAAAACAATGATAGTGTTGAAAGTAAGGCAATTGAATTTATGATTTCCATTGATGAATTAAAACCCAAAATCAGGGAAATTGAGAAAAACAAAGCGCAGATCAGTTCCAGGATTGAGATGGTGAAAAAAGAAGTTGATGAAAGAACAAATGTAATCAGCAATGCAGTTAAAAAGCTGAAAGAAAAAAGAGCAATAGTAATTTCTAAAATTCCTAAAGATATTCTGGCTAAATATGAAGAAACAAAGACTAAAAAAGGCGGCATTGCAGTTGCAGTTTTGAAAGATAGATTTTGCGACATATGCAACATGGAAATACCTTCAGGTGAAGCAGAGAAAATAAAGGATTTAAACAAGTTTTATAAGTGCCCGCTGTGCGGCAGAATGCTTATAATATACAGGGATGAAATTGATGAAATTAAAGCAGGCATTGAAGATTAACAATCAGAACTATGGATTTAAATTTTGAATACCTGAGAATTTATTTTGATGGAGGCTCAAGGGGAAACCCGGGACCTTCTGCCGTAGGCGCTGCAATCTATGACAAAAACAGCAACCTGATCGATGAATTAAGCGAATGCATAGGGGAACTTACCAATAATCAGGCAGAATATCTGGCTCTGGAAAAAGTGCTGGATCTGGTTAAGAAATATAAAATAAAATACAACATCAGAAAAATAATCCTTTTAACAGACAGCAAGCTTGTTTACAGCCAGTTAAAGGGGCTATGGAAAGTCAGGGACGCAGACATTTTGGAAATTTTTAAGCGGGTCGTAAAGAAGCTCAAAGATTATGAGATGGTTGACTTACGACTTATTCCTCGTGAGGATAACGTAGTGGCGGACAAACTTGTAAATCAGGCACTAGATAAAAAGGACCGGTTGTTTGATGCTGATTCTGAGATAAATTTTGGCAATGTTGATGAGTAAAAATAATATATTTGTCCATTTTTGGTAAAAACTATTATCAGTATGGGTGAGCTTCAAGTAACCTTAAACCTTAAATATACTATATATCCAAAGAATAAACTCTCCAGGTCATCGATTTTTTCCCCATCTTGAATAGCGGGTTGATTATGTCAAGGTTGATATCAGCCAGCTGAGATCCGGAGCCATGCGTAAAACCAAGATCCTTTGCGGTTTTGAATGTCTTATAATAGAGCTTCGAGTCAATACCTGCTTTTCTATATTCTTCCCTTACGCCAAGTATCATAATGCGCAAACCTGCAAAATTTTTCTCTTTTAGACGGGTTTTTATTATGTTAAAAATACCCAGATCCCTTTTTAGGTCTCTGATGCTGAAGAATTTTTTTGAAGGAACTGCAGGATTTTTTCTATCATACTGCTCAATTATTTCATTTATATCAGGCACGCTTACAGAAACCCCGATGGGCACATTGTCCTTTTCGACGATGAAAATCAAATCTTCAATCGCAATTGACTTAATGCCTGCCGCAAGGATATCAAATTCTTTATCTGTTATTACAACCTGCTGCGGGTGGTGTTCAGTGTTCCAGATGTCATTGTAAAGATCCCTGATTATTTTTATTTCACTTTTCATTTTACCGAAATCAGCATTTCTTATTACAAAGCCTGCAGCAGATGAATCTCTTCTTGTTCCATTTATTCTGCCCATAATTTTTTCAATTTTTTCCATATATCCATTTGCAATAATTGCATCGGTATTCATTGCATACCAATCATTTTCTTTCTTAAATCCGTATTCTTCAAAGAAATCAGAATAGTAGGGGGCATTATATGGCTCCATAAAATAAGGCTTGTTTTCAAATCCTTCAATAAGGCAGCCTATTTCACCTGCAGCACTAAATTTTGCAGGTCCGATAACCTTATTGCATGAGTTTTTCTTTAAATAATCTATTGCTGCATCTATAAGCTTTAGCGCCGTATTTTTGTCTTGGGTTGATTCAAAGAGGCCAAAACCGCCCGTGGTCTCTTTGTGCTGTTTGTTGTAATTGTAGTCAATAAACGCCATTATTCGTCCGAGTGGTTTTTTATCAGAAGTGTGTGCGATAAAATATTTTATCTGTGCATGATCAAAAAAAGGGTTGTGGGTCAGGATACCGGGAAACCGGAAAGATGTCGGATTCAAGTCAGATAATTCCTGCAAAAATAAGGGGAAGATCTTCCTTGACTGGCTGCTTTTATACCAGTCTATAAAATAGGGGACCACTATGAATTCTTTTAATTTATTTAACGTAACGCTATTAAATTTACCTGGAACATATTCACCCAGTTCTTTAATTATCATATTTTCCATGGATTAAATCGTATCTATGTCCCCCAGAACATGCTGCGTTAGAACTATGTCTATCTATCCGCCTATCTATCTATTGCGATTTGTGAATACTGTCTTTGAATAACAATTGCTCAATAATACTTTTAAATTTATTTTTTTACAATACAGATAGCCGAGATGAATGAGATGAAGATAAAAATTCAGAATTGTTATAGAATATGCGGCAAAATATGCGAAATATGCAGTTAGATGTCATTTTTGTTATAATTATGGTTGGAGTTAGTTGCGTAGTCGCGGGAGCAATGTGAATTGCTTTCGAGGAAAGTCCGAGCTTCACAGGGCAGGATGCTGGGTAACTCCCAGCGGAATATTATGTAAATCTTATTCCAGCGCTAGTGCAACAGAAAATATACCACCAGGTTGTTTTAATTAATATTTTTATAACCTGGTAAGGGTGAAATGGCGAGTCAAGAGCTCACCGGCAGCCTGGTAACGGGCTGGCCTGGTAAACCGCATCCGGAGCAAGGTCAAATAGGGAAGGTATGAGGCTGCCCGTCTTTCTTCCGGGTCTGGCCGCTTGAGGCAAATAGTAATATTTGTCCCAGAGGGATGACTACAGCTGCTTATCTTTAGCAATTAAGGGTGAGCAGTACAGAACTCGGCTTACAGACTAACTCCACAAAATTCTTGTAAGTTCTGTAGAGGAATTTATAAATACTTCTTAGTATTAAACCTTAAACTTTAAGCACAAATTAAGGCTAAATTGTACAAGTTGATTATACACAATAACATAATTTTGTAAAATAAATTTTTGTAGGTAGTACAATATCTGGAGATTAAATAATTAAAAATTTTAATATAGTTAATATAATGAAATAGATGAAAACTATATGATTCGACAATCAAACCATGAAAACCGCCTTCTGTTCCATCAAGCTATAGGATATAGTAAATTTACAAATATTGTGTTATTATATGTTACTGTTTAAAAGTTGAGGGGAGGTAAGATGACTGCAACAAAGGTAGAGCAAAAAGAAATTTGCTTTATTTTAGTTACACATAGAATCATTAAGGAAAAGAATGGTTTTTATGCAACTTGCCCTGAATTAGAAATTTCAAGCCAAGGTGGTACAATAGAAGAAGCAGACAAAAATCTTGCAGAAGCTGTTTTGTGCTACCTTGATACAATTGAGGAACTTGGAATAAGGGAAGAAATCTTTAAACAAAAGAATATAATACTAAATAAATTTCCAGAAAATGCTGATAACACAATGATGAATGTACCAATAAACCCAGGTGCATTCGTTACAGCAAACTCTATCCCCATAACTTGCTGATGTCTGAATATCCTTCAGTTACAGGCAAAAAATTAATTAAAGAATTATTACGCTGTGGTTATATCCATTGTCGGACCAAAGGTTCTCATTTCTCATTAAGACATCCAGAGAATCCATTTATTATTACTGTTATCCCTAATACCACTAAAAATATAGGGAAAGATTTATTAGGAGACATAAAAAAACAGCTTAAATTATCTCGTGAAGAGTTCATGGTATGATTGTCGAATCATATAGTTTTCATCTATTTCATTATATTAACTATATTAAAATTTTTAATTATTTAATCTCCAGATATTGTACTACCTACAAAAA
>JAMCVO010000425.1 GCA_023475715.1 Actinomycetota bacterium | reverse complement strand
CCCCGACAGCTACAGCCTCTTCACCAATATAAAGATGCGCAGTTCCTTTTATTTTTGTCTGCTCCAGAAGTTTCTTTACCTCATGCTCAAATTGCCTTATCAGCAGCATCTGCCTGTACATTTTTAATTTTAAGCTTTTATCAATTTGCAACTTAGAATCCCCCCTAATTTTTTTTATTTGCTATAAAATCTCTGTATACATTTTTCATAGCTTCAACACCGGCGGTAATTCCTCCGGGATATTGTGTTATACCTGTACCTGCTAAAACCATAATATCGGTACCGAATTCTTTAAAATTATCAAGAAGGTTATTTGGATTTAAGCCTCCCGACAGGGCCGGAACCATATCTTTTATACCCGGGATATCCATCCTCATCGTATTAATTACCGATTTTATTTCTTCCAGGCTTCCGCCCACAAGATAACCTCCTACAATATTGGATCTGAAATAGTCTCCACCCATCAGCCTTGCAAGTTTAGCTATGACTTCGGGGCTTACCCCCTGTCCTTCTGCCCTGCCTAAAGCTTCTTTACCCCCGCAATGAGCATATATCGGTACACCGAAATTTTGATCCTTTACAATTTTCAAACTGCTGAAACTGGAAGCAAAAATATTTATCATCAGAGCATTTGCACCATTTTTTACTGCCTTTTCTGCAAATTCAACGATCTTTTCAGGACCGGTTGTGATATGTGCAGCGTAAAGAATTTTTTTACCGGTTTTATCTTCAGCTTTTTTCAGCAAACTGGAAACTTTTTTTACCCGTTCTTCCAACGGACAATAGCTTGCGTTCATCATTTTTTCGTCATCTTTAATAAACTGTATTCCGCCTAAAGCAAACTGGTAACAAATATCCGCAACTTCATCTGCACTCAGACCTGAAGTAGGCTTAACTATGGTGCCGATTATAGGCTGGCCCTCGGCAATCTTCAAATACTCTCTTGTCTTTTTTATGCCATATGACGGCCCGGGGAAGTATTTATAAGCATAGTCCGGCAAATTAAAATCTACTAATCTTGATTTTTCATAATCTCTAAGTGCATGGGTTGGGCCTCCTATCATTGCAAGCCATACAGAGGCAAATGCACTCTCCTCTAAATTGAAATTTTTTAAAGGATAAAGCAGCGAAATAAAACCTTTTCCCTTTTCTATTTCATTTACTTCCAGTACTTCTCCCTTACATTGGCTAAATAGTTTTGTTGGCGGTATATCCTTACTGCCCCAGCTGCTGGTAGTTTCTATTTCCACTAAAAATTCAGCAATTTTTTTTAGATCTTTTTTTGTTTCTATATAATATATTGCCTTAAGACTATCGTTTACCGAATGCATAACATCCCCTTTCTTATTTAAAAATTATCCCGGCTGTTGATAAACATACTGATACTAAATAATATTAAATTACTGTTTTAATTTATGGTCCAAATTCAACTCTTTTAATCAATTCATTTTTTTCCAGGTATTAATCTCATAGAATAAATTGATAGCATGGTCTTTCATCATATCAGCAAATTTAACCGGATGCCCTGCCGAGTGTGCCGGCAGCCATGGAAACAGAGGATATGCCGGGGTATCTTCTCCAGGCAATTCTTCATAGTAACTTTCCATCATGGCTGATTTCGGTAAATTTGAATGTACTTCTTTTATTCTGTTACATGCTTCCTCTATAAGCGCCAGTTGTGTGGCATCAGTCTCGCCTTTCTTGGATTGCTCTTCCAGGTAAAGCATCCTGAAATAAATCTCAGCAAGGTATCTTTGTATCATGGCATAATGAAGCAGCCACCCGGTTCTTTCATTTAGCTCAGTATATTGTTTTTCTTTAAGATATGGTTTGGCTTTTTCTATTATGCTTAACATCTCTCCGGCAATCCTTATGGCCTCTTCCTTCTCGTTTATTATTTCTTTTATATTCTCCAGAGTAATTGCAAACCTTTCATAGCTATCTGCATACCAGTAATTGGACCAATCCCAGGTAATCTCCCACATCCTCGGAATAGATGTAGGGTATCCGCTATGGTCGGTAAAGTTTATTCCCTTTATGGCAAGGGATTTTTCTATTACACTCTGGGACATTTTAAGCGCATTTGTTACATATGGAGCGGCTTTATTTCCATATAATTTATCTGCCCAGCAGTTCCATATCTCTTCAACTTTCTCATTGACATTCCAGGAAAGTTTTGCAAAAGCTTCAAAGTTTACGCTGTTTATTATATCCTTCCAGAATAGGTAATACGGGTCTATCCATCCCCCCACTATTACCAGCACACCACTCACTCCCAGCTGGAAACAGGTACCCATTCTATCCTTTAAATATTGCACCATTGAGCTGGGTACTTTGTTAAAACCTCTATATTCTTCTGCAATTTGAAATTGGACTATCTGGGGATGTTTCCCTACTTTACCAATAAGAGGATCCAGTGGAGCAGTTGGCTGAACATCACCCCATGTATCCATTTTTACAAGCTCTATCTCCGGAGGGGTCCACTCGGTAACCTGTCTGAACAGCCATTCCGGCTTGTCACCCGGCATCAGCCATGGAATACCGCTATCGCTCCCCTGAGATCTGCCTTTCCTTGGCTTGGAATTGGTTGACCATGTGTGATAAAGCAGCTTTTTGCCGTGTTCTTTGAGAACTTTGTATGTCTCTAAAGAGGCTTTTCTGAGCTCAGCGGGAAACTCACTTAGCCCATTGACCCTGCATTTGTCACACTGGCAATTAATACCATACCCGTCATGCATAATATCAAGATAAATACCCGAGGCACTGGGGTGTAGCTCAATTACTTCCGACACGATAGCATGCCAGATTTTCCAGCTCATGGGATCTGATGGACATATATGGGCTTTTTCGTATGAATCCGGACGGGATATGCCCCTGATGCTCGGGTAAGTCTTGTAAACTGCCTCGCGCAAATGATCAGGAATTCCAAGAGTAAGATAGACATAGTTATCGATCCCATATCTTTCATGGATCTCCTGCATCTTCTCTGCTATACCCGACTGCATCTTTCTATGCCTTTCAATATTCTTTTTATCTTTTGTTAGATTATATATTTCAGAAAAACTCTCCTTTAAAATGATTGCATCCGAAGCATGTATTCCAAACAAACAGGAATTGAATCTGTAATGTCTCATAAGATCCAGTTCTTCGGTCTTAAATGGTAAGTTCCAACTGTTATAATTCATAAAAAAGCGGGTTTTAAAAGTCGGCTCTTCCAGTATGCTTTTATTTTCAATAGTAAAGCTCTCTGCTTTTATTTTTATAGATTCAAGAAACTTATCTGCGGCATATGTGATGCCCCTCGGCATACCTCCAAGCAGTATTATCTTTTCATTATCCACATCTATCAGAAATCCGTCATATTTTGGCTTTTTCATTTTCTGAAGCATGGCACAGCTGTCAGGTGTGCCGATAACCAGAAGGTTCTTTTTAAAAAGATGCTTTTCATTTTCATTTACAACCGGTATCTTAATCCCGCTTTGCTCCGCAAATCTGTCACAAATTGAAGTCGCAGCCGTAAGCTCGGGACCATCAGCTTTTGTCCCTATAACAATACTTAACTCATCAAAACGAATTTCAAGCATGTACTTAAACCTCTCCTTAGATTAAACACAATTTTATATAAAACTAATTACCACCTATATCCATCCTTTTTTCACTTTGAATCCTTCAAAATATTATTATAATCTGGACAATGCAGGGATTAGGCGTACTTCCGCCAGTATTCAAAGAATTTTATAACCCTGTCCCATGTTACATCATCATCATAAAAATATATTGAAGCATTTAGAATAAAGCCTTCAGGTCCCAGAACCTCGATTGCGGTTTTTACTGCATTATCAATTTCTTCATCTGAACCCATACCCACAGTAACACATGCATTTACCCCACCCCATATGCAGCCATTGTGTCCTATAGCCTCTTTTACGGCAGCAAGGTTTTCGCTTTTGCGAGCAGCCATTGGTTCTATTCCTAAGAATACATCTACATCAATTTTGCTCAGCGTCTCCTTGTACTGCGTATACCCTTCAGTAAGAAGATAGCAAAATAATGAATTCCCTTCGTGTACTTTTTTAGCAAGTTCCTTTATACCGGGTATAAGTATCTCTTTGTGCCTTTTTCCACCCCAGTAATCAGGAGTATCATACCAGCCCCTGTATTGTATCAGGTCCGGTTCTACTTCAAGTACAATATCAATGATGTCCAGATTATATTTATGGATGATATCGTAGAATCTTTTAACATAATATGGGTCCTGGACCATCGCACAGCAGAAGTCTTCAATAAGGCATACCCACATGAACCAATCCCCGAGCGCAACTCTTCTGGCTTGTGTTAAAAGACCCAGGTCTTCTGCGATACCTTTTGCTACTATTGCATTACGGATCCAATCGTCTTTTGCTTTACCTGCAGGTGCCTTAAGTATATATTCAAATGCATCAAGATCATCAGAACCTCTTACCAAAGGGACTTTAAACCTGCGTGTAAACCAGTCATCAAGCATATCGATTTTATCAAATTGATCCCCTGATCTGTAAACGTTTCCTTCCCAGTCATTTAAGAACTGGTAATGTGTGGAATGGTACCAGTCGGGTGTTTTTATAACTTTTGTAAGATTTTTTAATTTTTATA
>JAMCVO010000175.1 GCA_023475715.1 Actinomycetota bacterium | reverse complement strand
GGACTTGATGAGGGAGCTACGCTGGGAATTATTTATCATGTAGCAAGAAAAGATGGCATTGTCATCAATATAAAAATAAGCGTGCCTAAAGATAATCCAAAAATAAAAACAATTACTAATTATTTCGCAGGAGCAGAGTATTACGAACGTGAAATAATGGATCTGCTTGGTGCTGAATTTGAAGGTCTCCCGAAAGGCATAAGGTATCCTTTACCTGATGGTTGGCCAGGAGGACAATATCCATTAAGGAAGGATTGGAAGTCCGATATGCTAGGAAAGGAGAATAATAATGGATAGAGTAGTAATACCTATCGGTCCTCAACATCCGGCACTTAAAGAACCAGCAAGTTTCAGGGTAACATTAGAAGGGGAAAAGATAGTAGATGTAAGTTTAAGATTGGGTTATAACCATCGTGGTATTGAAAAGGCATGCGAAGACAGAACATTCATTCAGGATATATATCTGCTTGAGCGTGTTTGCGGTATTTGCTCACATTCACATTCCACCTGTTATGTCCAGGCAGTAGAAGATTTAGCCGGAGTAGAGGTACCCAAACGGGCACTTTATATTCGTACACTTATCGGAGAACTTGAACGAATACACAGTCATTTGCTATGGCTGGGTGTTGCAGGTCATGAAGTTGGTTTTGATACTTTATTTATGTATAGCTGGCGTGACCGTGAAATTGTAATGGACCTCTTTGCAAAACTTACCGGCAATCGTGTTAATTATGGAATTAATACATTAGGCGGAGTAAGACGGGATATTTCAAAAGAAGATGCACAGGAAATTTTAAAGGCAGTGGATATACTTGAAGAAAGGACAAAGTATTATATTCAGGTAGCAACCCAGGAAACAACGCTTATTAAAAGATTATCCAATGTAGGAAAATTATCACGCGCTGATGTAGAAACTTACGGTGCAGTAGGTCCTGTTGCCCGTGCTTCAGGTGTTGATAGAGATACCAGGCGGGATGATCCATATGCAGCATATGATGAGGTTTCATTTAAGGTAATTACAGTTGATAATGAAGATGTTTATGGCCGTACGCTTGTACGAGTTGGTGAATTGATGGAAAGTTACAGTATTATTCGTCAGGTTATCAAAAATTCAAGCACTTCTTCAAGTTTATCTGTGGGAAGATCAAAGAAAATACGTCTTGTCCTGGGTATCCTGATTTTACCTTCCAGAAAACTAAAATTTTTTGTTAACTCTTGCTGAATTTCTTCTTCTTTATTCATAAAAAATTTCCTTTTTTAAAACTATTTTTTTTTCAAACTACCTAACAACTTTGCTACACCGTCTATAATTGCATGAGGGCTTGCGGTGCATCCCGGAACATATGCTGACACTGGTATAACGGTATCTATTCCGCCACATACATTATAACACCCATCAAAAACACCACCTGAGCATGCACAGGTGCCGACAGCAACTACAAATTTAGGTTCAGGCATTTGTTCGTAAATTCTTATCAGCCTGTCTTTTGTCTGACGTGTGACAGGACCTGAACAGACAAGAACATCTGCATGTCTTGGTGTGCCTTTAAGCAGTATACCGAAACGTTCCAGGTCAAACTTCGGAGTTAATGCTGCAAGAATTTCTATATCACAGCCATTACAAGCTCCGGAATTAAAATGTATGATCCATGGCGACTTTATTCTTGCCCAATTTACTATTTTTTCAATAACTGCCATATTTTATCTCCTGAATAAAATCAATAATCCAACAAGTGCACATAAAATATAAACTGCTGCTATTACATATCCGGAAGAAAAGCCTCTCGGTATAGTAGTCGAAATAAGCGTTACTACGTGCATAATGGTAAAAAATATTGCAAATGGAAAAAATTGGCTATAATCGGGCCTTAATTGCTGGACAGGTATATCTTCACCACAAGCATATTGTTTCATTTTACCTGGAGAGGCGTGCCCCCTGAATGCCAACCTGGAAAAACCCAAAGATACTGCAAAGCCTACAATTAAAATTATTATAAATACAAATGGTGGTAATAATAATAAATTATTCATAATTTATCTTTATCCTCTCAGATTCCTGATATTGCGGACATCAACAGAACCTGTTTGTTTATATATATGTATAATAACGCCTGCAGCTACTGCTATAACAAATACCTCAATTATTATAATAATTATAACCAGTGACTGTGCTAAAGGCATATTATTTGTTACATACCCTACGACTATAATTGCTAATATGGCTGCTTTTGTTATAATTTCCAATCCAAGCAATATCCTTATTAAATTCTTTGTCGCAAGAATATAATAAAACCCTATAATAATAAGCATAACGACAAATGGAATGAAGATTTTCAAAATTTCCATATTAGTCATACTCATTTTTTTCGTCCCTCCTTAAACAATACAACTATACCAAATACTCCTATCAATAGTACAATTGCCTGCCCTAGCAAATCTACCTGCCTTAAATCCCACAATACATTTCTTACACTGGTTTCCTGAATTATTTCCGGCAGTTTTAAACTGATGGGTTTGATTACTACTGATACTAAATAACCAACTAATGCAACAAGTACAGGCAGATATATATACTTTTTAATGCGTCTTTTCCTGGATTCTATAAGTTCCTCTTCGGTTTGTGGTTTAACAAAACTGATAGTTGTTATAAATATTACAGTTATTAAGCCGGCGCATATTGACAGTTCAAAAACAGCAGCGAGTGGTGAATTTAACTTAAACATCAGGATTGTTATCATAATACTGGTGAGCGCAAGGCTTATAGCACCAATCAATAATCTTGATGAAAAAACTACCATTAACGCAGCTACTATTAAAATTATAAGAAGTATCAAAATAAGACTCAAAATATTCCTCCAAAAGCTTCTGTCAATATATAAAACCCTGAAATTGAGGGTTTATTAAAACACAATTCTATTACCATTTAAAAATACTTTCTATCGGCAAAATCAGTTTATTAAATACCAGTGGAAAGAATAGCCCGATAAATATTGTTAACAGTGCCAGAATCAGCGCAGGCAGTACCAACCCAAATTTTGCTTCCTTTATATTTTCCAACCCTTCGGCTATTTTTCCAAAAAATACTCTTCTTTGTAATGATAAAAAATATGCAAGTGTTATTACGCTTGCTATCACTGCAATAAATGCATATGAATAATGTGCGCCTTGCCAAAGTGCAACAATTATCAATAATTTGCTCCAGAATCCTGATAATGGTGGTATACCGGAAATTGAAAGCATCGCTACTATAGAAGTACCACCGGTAACAGGCATTCTCGATGCCAATCCGCCTAATTTATCCATATCCCTTGTACCTGTTTGTTTCTCAACAGCTGCCGCATTAGCAAACAACTGGGATTTAAAAATAGCATGGTTCAATATATGAAAGACAGCACCAGCTAGGCCTAGAGGAGTACCAATTCCTATAGCCAGTACAATATACCCCATCTGGCTGACACTTGAAAAAGCAAGCATCCTTTTAATATCGTTTTGACCAAGTGCAGCAAGTGCTCCAACAACAATAGAGGTTGCCCCGATAAACATTAATATCTGTTTTACCTGTACACTGCCTCCATTAGTTATATACATTATCCTTATTAATGGGTATATACCCGTAACTTTTATTACAATACCAGAAAGCAGGATTGAAACACTGCTTGGTGCTGATGAGTGTGCATCCGGCAGCCAACCATGGAATGGAACAAGTCCACCTTTGGTAAATGCACCACATAGAAAAAGACAAATCGCAATCATAACCAATGAACTGTTCCCTGGGCTTTTAATTGCATTATTAATAGATACAAAAGATGTATTGCCGGAAATCAACAGAAAAATCGCAATTGACAATAGTATAAATAATGTAGCTGCTATTGAAAGGACTATATATTTGAATGCACTTTCTAAAGCTAGTTTATCTTTGTATGTTAAGATTAATATGAAAGAAGCAACAGCAACAATTTCAATAAATACATATATTGAAAAAATATCCGTTACCATTACAAGACCGTTCATCCCTGCTAATGTGAGCAAAATCAAATTTAAAAAATTAAATCTCTTGGTTTCATCGGAATAAGAAAATTGCCCTATCATAATAGCAGTAAAAACAACAATGCCAATCGTCAGAAGCATTAATTTAGATAAACTGTCAATTGCGAGATTGAAAGCAAAATATCTTCCAAAAAATCCTGATTGACTGCTTAATAAATTTATTGGGACAAACAGGACAAAACAAATTTGCACCAATGTCAACAACATACCAAACCAGCATGCTATTTTCTTAATAAAACCCGAATGAAAAAGATTTAATATAAGCACACTAATTAAAGGTATTAAAATAAATAATGCTAACATGCCTAATTACCGTTTCCCTTTTAACGCAAAACTATGAATATTATTATAATAACAGTTCCAATAAGCGACCATGAAAGATACATCTCATAATTACCATTATGAAGTTTCTTTATGACCCCAGTGAAAAAATATGTTAATTTTACGATAAAAACATCATAAAACCAATTAACTGCTCTATCCAATTTAAAAAATATTTTTGAGAAGAAACCTACAATTTTTAATCCTATATCGTAAGGATCAAAATACCGTTTTTCCGCTTTATTATATATATAAGATAAACCGGTAACAATGT
>JAMCVO010000055.1 GCA_023475715.1 Actinomycetota bacterium | reverse complement strand
ATCAACTGCTGCAATCAAAAAACTTGCATCAATTAAGACTATCAGTTTGTTCCCCCCTGATGAAGTTTAGATTTTTAAAGTTCCAAAACCATGATTTATAAACAAACTAATCCTTTTTACAATCTTTGGAATACAAATTTTTTTTAGCAGAAAGATTTTTGCTCTTGCTTTCTCCTATGCCGATTATTCCAAATTCGTGTTTTCCCAGGTGTTCAGACAGATATTCCATTATTGCTTCTCTTACAATTAATGTTACGGACTTTCCCTCAAGCCTTGCCATATTTTTCAGAGAGATCATTACATCTTTGTCAAGCAGTATATTTGTTCTGTCCTTGTCCAAATTTTCTCCGTTATTTTTTATTTATGATTTCTTTTGCAAATCATTCTTAAATAAGTTAATATTAATATTAACATTAATATTAATATTAGTTATAAACATGATAATCCATTAAAATTAAATATTCAAGAAAAAAGAAGTTCAACAAATGTTTTTTAATATAATAAGATTAATAGTTGCGCTGGTATCATTATTTTTTATAGGGTACCCTGTCTCTTATCTTCTGTTAATCAAGTCAAGAAATGCTGCGAGTGAATTTGAAGCTTATCACAGATATGTAATAATTTATGGGCGCATTCTGATGACAGTTATCAGTTTTTATGTAGGTGCCCTTATCTCAAGTCTCTACCTGATTATAATCTCACTTATGGGGATTCGTTATAATATATTTTATATCATTGTCTTCAGTATATTATTTTTTATCTATTCAGTTATCTTAATGATCAGGCATAAAAGGAATATCTCAAATGTTTCAGGTTTTTTGTATACAAACATCGAAAATGTTAATTTTTTGGGCAAAATTGGCAGGAAGAAAGATGACAGTCAGAATTATGAGCAGCTAACACTGCATGAATCCGGTATAGCATCAAAGATTTTATCAATTAAAAATATCCTGAGGGATAGCAGGAAAACCGGCAAGATATTAAATCCCGTTCTGATTATTTTAATAATTATAAATATACTTATAATACTGTTCTTTGCCGTATTGTTTCCAATAAGATTCTGGGATGCAATTTCCTGCTGGAGCTTGAAAGCCAGGGCATTTTTCATAGATAAAAATATGCTGGATTTCTTTACAAGGCATAATTATTCTTTTTCAGCCCCGTCATATCCGCCTTTTCTATCTTTGATTCAAACATGGGTTTATCTGTGGATAGGGAAGATAGACGAAAATTTGGTAAAGGTAATATTTCCTGTTTTTTATTCTTCCGGAATTTTTCTTGTTTTTAATTTCTTTAAGAAAAAATTTAATGAAACTATATCGCTTGTCCTGGCATTTATTTTTGCAACTATACCTATGATCGCAGATCACGGTTATATAGAATATTCAAACATGCTGTTTTCGATAATATTATTTATTGCTGTTTATTTCTTTTCAAGTTTTATATCCAGCGAAATAGCGGAAATAAATGCATGCATTGAAAAGAAGAGAAATATCATTGAAAAAGTAAAAATGTATATTTTTGAACATCAGAATTCCATGGTTCTCGAATTCAAGATACATGACAGCATTGAGTCGGTTTTTAAAAACAATAATACCAGTGTTTATAACTTAAATGAAAAGCTTAATAATAACCTTGGTGGAAACAATGCCGGGCAGAACGGGCAGAAGCAGGATATTAAAAATCAGTCCGGTACTAAAAAAGGCACTTATGCAAGCTTACTTAAAGTAGACAGGCTGGGAAAATATTCCCACCTTTATTTAAGTACAATATTTTTTGGAATCCTGGCACTTACCAGAAGTGAAGGCATCTTTTACTGCATTCTGTTTCTGATAATAAATTTATCTGTTTATTTTTATGGTCTTGCAAAAAAAACAGAATTAAAAAACAAGTTTAAAAAGATTCTGATAAGCATAGGCGAACCCTTTTATGGAGATGAAAATAAAGAATGGTGGAAAAATATGAATGGGAAATTCATAAAAAACGGAGACCCTCCCCTTATACATCTAAAATTATTTTTGAAAAAAGTATTTTCTCCTATGCTGTTAATATTTGTAGTCTATCTACCCTGGCTGATGTTTAAGTTAGAGCTTGGACTGCCTTTTATAAGCAGTGAATGGCAAAAAGCTCTTGGTTCATCTGTCAATGCTGAATTTTTATCGTCAGGGTTTAAGAGAGCGGCGTCAAGCTTTTTAATAGAATTCATCTACTCACCATTTGATTCAACAAAAGCATTTTTCGGTTCATTTTATGGTCCTGTTCTGATAATTTTATTTATATTATTCTTTGTTACGATTAAGAAAGCTTTTACGAATGGCGGAATCGTGATTTTTTTATTTATCTTGACGGTTCTTTTAACTTCATTTATTTCAATAATTTTTGTACCTGATTTTGAAGGTTCAATTGAAAGATACATACTTCCGGCATTTCCACTTGCATATTACTGGATTTTGTCCAATACGTTTAAGATTAAGGCTGAAAACGGCCTGGTAAAGTCTTAAATCATGTTAAGGACATGATTCTATTGCAATTTGTATATTAATCTTTTAAATTCCTGTGGCTTGCTGTATGTAAATATATTTTTATAAGCTTCATATTAATTCTGATATTTGAAAAAATGTTTTAAAAAAAGATATGATATTGAGGAAGACAAGAGTAAGAAATTGAGATTTTGTGTTCTTTGATTTTCAATATAGATTGTCTTTATGATATTATTCTTAACTATAATTGCTGGAAAAATAATTATGAAAATTATAAGTAAAATAATTTAAATAAAAAGAACTAAAAAATGATGATGAGTACAACATTAATAATTTTAATAATTATTATAATAATTATTACTGGTCTTGGTTCTTTACTGTGGTATGCTTTCAGGTTTGAAGTAACTAATTTTCAGATAGTAAATAATATCATTTATCTTAAATCAAAAACAGATACCTGCATTTTAAATACCAGAATTAATAATACGGAGAATAATATCCCGAATCCTGAAAGCGCCATATCCTCATTTAAAATACTTCACTTGTCTGATTTTCATTTAAGAACCGATTTTAAGGGAGAAAAGCTTGAAAAATTTCTCAAAATCCTTGCTCTTGATATCTATGACTTCATTTTTATTACAGGAGATATGATAGAGAAGGATGAACTTCAGGATAAACTCATTGAAGTATTAAAACCGTTCAAAGCAAAATACGGAATTTATGCGGTTTTTGGAGCTCATGATTACTACAATAAAAAACCAACAGAATTTATTAAGAATATGTTTAAAAAAAGGGAATCATATTCAAGAAAAAATGATGTTGAGGGACTGAGGAAAAAGTTGGAATTTGCACGAATAAAAGTCTTACAGAATGAAAGCATCATCCTTAAGAATATTACTGGTTATGATGAGATTGATATTGTTGGAGTGGACGACCCCATTATAAATAAGATGGATTTGAAACAATCCCTTTCAGGTATCTTTAAAAACAGGGAAGAGATAAGAATAATTAATATTTCTCCTGAAAGATTAATATCAAAGAATTTTAATTATCATGAACTGTCAGAAAATAAAAAGTTGAAAATAGCATTGGTTCATACTCCTGACAGTTATGCGATTGTTAATCTGGCATTAAACGGAATAGATATTGTTTTTGCAGGCCATACGCACGGAGGGCAGGTCAGAGTTCCCAAAATAGGAGCATTAATTTCAGGGTGCAATATTAAGACCAGATATGCGGCAGGGCTTTTTTACTTTAAGAATTTTGTCCTCCAGGTTTCAAAAGGGCTTGGAGAAGGCAGATTCTCAAGATTTCGCATTTATTGCGATCCCGAAGCGATAATTACCGAAATAGTAAAAGACTGGTAGACCCGGCCAGTAACCCAAAAGCATTTTAATTCCGGTAGTATTTTTCCTGTTTTTTTTATAAAATCTTTACATGTTTTTTTAATAATATTAAAAATCATCATAAACATAATCAAATAATAAACATGAAAAATATAAACAGATTACATAAAATTTCTTTTATTTTAATTTTATTTATTACTACAATAATCATAGTTTTTTCTTTAATACTTTCAGCAGGATGTTCGAATAAGAGCGGTGTTAAAGCAGATGGGACTTCAGTATCAGATGCTCAATCCGGTCAGTCATCAACAGATAGCTTGCAAAACTCATCAGGCTCAGAGAGTTCTTCTACGACCACTCAGCCAAGCTCGACAACTACAAAGCTTGAGACAACTACTTCGGAACAGATTCCGTCTGACATACAGCAAATGATTGATGAAGCAGATAAATATTATAATAACGGTGAATATTCGGAAGCAGTAAGTGCTTACAGAAAAATAAAGCCGGCTGTTGAAGGAAATGATAGCATCAGCGCCAGCTTAAAAGAGCAGATAATTAACAGTTATTCTGAAAATTTTGAAGATTCCAAAACCATTACCGAAACAGCCAGGATGCATTATGGCAATGCAATGCAGCTTGAATATGAAAAAAGAATTGACGAAGCAATTAAAGAACTTGAAGAGGCCTTAAAAATTTATCCCAAATACCAGGATGCGATAGACAAGCTTGACAGTATAAAATCACTTTACAAATTAAAATAATCTTTAAATAAAATCAAATATCATATTTAGAAGTTAACTGCTTTGACTCCGATATTTAT
>JAMCVO010000562.1 GCA_023475715.1 Actinomycetota bacterium | reverse complement strand
AGTTTCCATCCACTATTAAACAACTCGGAAAAAACTAAGAGATAGGGTTGCTTTGCATCTGATATTTGAATCTTATACTCCGATGGGTTAATTTTTGAAAAGCTAATCTTAGGAACTTGATTTTTTTTATCAGAGACTGTTTGAACCAAGTGTAAGTTATTGTTGAAGATCTTTTTGACAGATAAGTTCTTAATAACCACTTCCGTTTCTTTATCGAATAACTTCTTATACTCTTTATCTAAACAGTTTATAGTAAAAATAGCCTCCTTTTTCCGACAATCATTATAGTTATCTACCCTGAAACCAATATCTAGAGAACTCGACCCCCCTCTAGGAAAAACATATACATCACCGTGAATAAAATCATGAACATATCTATCATCAGAAAGAGATTTTCTATAATTACGCTTATCATCAGATGATATTTTAATATCATTATCATTCGATACTGTAAGATGAAATGTTCCGCCCTTCCTAATCCAATAATCGTACGAAACTAGATAGGTTGAGAAAGGATCAAAAGGAAAAACTGGTAGTTGAAGCTTACCTTGATCTTTGGAGTTTAGTACAATCTCCTTATCTGCTTGAACCAGGTTAATACCCTCCGGTTCAGGTATTGTAATTTCATGTACTCCTTCTGTTAGAGAAACTTCACCTAAATTGATAAGATTATTTTCAAATTTTAAATTTCTATTTGATGTATTGTCGTCAATTTGAAATTTTATATTAGATGATTGTTTGTAAAAATCATTAAGCTGATTATTGTCTAGATAAAGAGTATATTTGCCATCTTCAGGGACATTAAAGCGATATACCCAATATTTATTAGCGGGAGAATCTAAAAGTATTGGGTATAAAGTTATATAACCAAAGTTAATCATATTCTTTCTAAGGGTGATTATTGCTTCTTCTAACTTTACGGTGTATAGATTAGAAGATTTTGCTTTAGCACCATCTAATACAATCAGGTGTTTGGAAAATTCTTCTTGTATTAGAGCTTTAGATGTATTAGATGGCTCATCTCTAAAGCGTTCAGGGTACTCTTTTATTATCCAATTCAAATCCTTTATATAAGAAGAAACAGTTTTGTCTATATAGATTTGCTTACTCCCTTTTTCAGTTAAGCGATAGACCTCGGCTACTCTTTTGCCTAAGTGAGTTAAGTCGTAAATAAATCTCTCTTGAGGATCATTAGTGGAAAACTTTCTATTAAGTTTCTCTTTCAGTTGAATGAACGGATAAAGAGGATTATCGGGTAAATACCTTACATAAAGCAGCTTACTTAAAGCCAGCTTAGTATCAAAATCACTTCCTTTCTGGTAGAGATTGACTTGGCTGGGATTTATTACAATAGAATTTGTATTTGGTAAAACAATATTTTCTTGATCTGAATAAAGCGCTCCTCCTTTTACATCTTTAAGCATCAGAAAATCTTCAATTGCCATATGAGGCTCAACTTTAACATTATGATCTGATGCATAAATTCTAGGTCCAAACACCTCATCAGGGACAGAATAAATTGCCAAATCGCCATAGATTTTTTTCTTATTCAACAATTGCTCTAGTTTTGGCTTTAAAAGTTGGGGATTTCTCATCTGTCTCGTTCTCCAATCAATATCCTCCCTTAATACCAAAAATTTCACATTCAGCAATGATAATAGATCTATAAATTTATTGTTCTGTAAAAGATTCTTTTCAATGGTAGAGGTAATTTTGTCATAGTAAGGAACAGAGGTATTAAAAGAGATATTCGAAACATCAAATAATGTAGTAGATAACTCTACCCCTGAATAGGGCTTCTCCCAGGTATAGGTCATACCCTCACCTCCCAGGGGTAACGATACAAACCTAAAATTATCCCCTTGAGATTTTAACCAATTATTTGCTTCCTGGTAATAATTAGGGACTCTAATTTCGGTACTTCTCAATTTATCTACATCAGTGTCATTTGTACTGGTAAATACTAAACCTGTCCAAAAGGGAAAGCCCCAAAGTAGTACTACTATTAAGGCGGAAACTATAAAATAAATTCTTTTTAAAAATATACTTTCTGTACTTTCCACTAGTTTAGACACTCCAAAGACAAAAAGAGGAGCTGCTGCCACAGGTAACAAGAATCCAAACTTCTCAAATGGATTCCTAAATACCTGGATGGAGGAAAAGTTTACGAATAAGAATTGAAATATCCCCCCAAATGGCGGCTGATTTCCTTTTATTAAAAATAAAGTTAAGAAAAACAATAATCCTAAAAATATTACCTCTTTCATTCTTCTATATCTAAAAATTACCCACAAAATTATTAAAGATGGAATAAACTCAAATATTACCAATGGACTAAAGGAAAATACCCTAGCCCAAACCGGTCCTGATTCAATGAAACTACTGTGAAAGTATCTAAAAATGTAGCTAAATAATCCTAGGAGTTGGCTTAAACCTGTTAATGTTGCTAAATTACTTGTGGTTGAAAAAAATAAAGAGGTGGTCGTGGTAAAGTTCGATGAATAAAAGAAGCTAAGAAATTGAGTTATCCACCACAAATTAGTTAATATATAAAAAGCTACTAAAACAAATAGAGACTTAATATAAAATTTTCTGCTCTCACCATTTTCAGTTAAGAAGTAAAATATAAAACTAAATATAATTAATAACCAGGTTAGGAATATAAAAGGTACCGCGCTTTGAACATAAGAAAAAATAATGAAAGTACTATTTAATAAAAGCACAAACAACCATTTTCGAGTCTTTAAAAGCTGATATATTAATAAAAACATCAAGGGTAACTGCGCCCAGAAAAACATATAATTGTATAAAAATCTATTCCATACGTTAACTATTGATATAGGATTAAACCAATAAAAAAGGGCAGCTAATAAATAGTATTTAGGCGGTAAGTTAGGAAATATTTTTTTGACAAAATAATAAGTGGAGAAACCTGCAACAACAAATAAAAGATAAAATAAAGTCGCCTGTAGCAGAAACCCTTTCAATCCTAATTGCTCAACAAGGGCTAAAAGCATAAACGTTGGCTTTGATGCTGAAGCAATACCGGTAGGTACACCTAACATACCCTCACCCCAAGCCCAATTAAGGAGATTTAATTGAATATTAAGATTATAAAAGGGTAATCCTGATTCGCCAGTTCCTAACATGTTCCCACTATGAAACCAGATTATTACTAAAATAAAAGGGGTAAGGAGAATTAATATTTTATCTAAAATACTCTTTTTTCTGAACATAAAAATTCTTTTTAATATTAATTATGATAGCGTCACTTCTCACAATAAAGATTTAATGCAAGATCTCCCGTTGTTCTGTTTAGAATATCATCTATGCTTGTCGTGATTAATTTACCTGATGAAGAATCAATTATTGCAATTGAGAACCCGAAATCGTGTAGTGCATTTAAGAATTTTTTGGGAGATTTTTTATTTTCTCTTATACCTTTCGGCCAAAATTCAGTTACAATTTTAATATGCTTTTGTCTTTTAATTTTTTTTACCATACCATCTAGAATGAACGGTTCTGCTCCTTGAGTGTCCATTTTTATAAAATCTATATTCTTATTAAACCCCTTAAAATAATCATCAATAGTAAAAATATTAATAACCTTATAGTCCCCTCCCGAACCAAACTTATATGTTCTATGATCACCAAATAAAGTAGCATGTAAATATAATTTATCTTCACCTGATTTACCTCCTAGAGCTCCTTTCACAATTGTCACGTTCTTTAAACCATTCAATTTAACATTTGTTTCAAGCAAATTATTATTGTATGTATCTGGTTCAAACGTAAATACACGCCCCTTTTTCCCAACCTTCTTAGCAAAAAGTACAGTGTGATTACCGATATTCGCCCCTACATCAACCACTATACCGTCCTTTGGAATTTTTTTCTTCATAAATAACAACTCATTATGTTCATAGTGGCCATTTTTTATTAATGAATGACTAACGCCAACGTCAAGCGCGTTAATCTTGTATATTCCTATTTCATTCTTGATTATTACTTCACCAAAAGGTGTAAACATTTTCAAAACTGAAACAGCTTGTGAATGTGAAATTAATTGAAGTTTTTCAAGATAAAAAACTGTGTATTTAACTGATGAAACAATTAATATTTTGATGTAACCCTCAATAGAATACGGCATAAACTAAATATTACAGCATCTTATCACTCTTAACCGGGAATTACTACCAGATGAGAGCATCTTGAAACTAAATTTGTTTATCAAATAGCTTACCAAGCACCAGTTTAACAATTCCTGAATTTAGATGCACATCATCAAAAATATATTCTCCTTTTCTGAAACTTCTTTCAGACATCATCTCGGCATTGACTACCTGATCAAATATATCTACAAAAAAAACTCCATTCTTTCTGCAGAAATCTTGAAGCTGTTGGTTCACCATCCGAGTTATCTTAAGCCGGGTCTTCCACCGGGCATAATATGGATAGTTGTAAATATTATCTTGAGGTCCAGGGGGGACAATATTGTAAACACCAACATTCAAACCTTTTTCTTTAATCTCTCTAATAACTTGACCATAGTTTCTGATAACATTACCTACTAATTTATTTATAGAAGCTTTCTTTTTGTTTTTCATATACTGGTTATAGATATGGATGCGGGCGTCAATGCCGAGATGATGTGTGAAA
>JAMCVO010000566.1 GCA_023475715.1 Actinomycetota bacterium | reverse complement strand
GAAGCGCTAAGCCTCATTGAAAATTCCAGATACAAGGAAGCTCTTGATGAATATCTTTCGGCTTTGGACCTTGCTTCGGCAGGCGGAGCTCAGATTCAGTCTCAAACATATGATTCTCAAATTTTTACAAAAATACCCGAAGAGATCTTGCTGGAATATGCAATTAATATTTGCAAAGATGGTAAACATGAAAGCGCTCTGCAGATTTTTACCTTTCTTTTAAAAAGCTACCCTGATCAGACCGAGACTATCAATCCGTACTATGCAGTTTGCAAAATAGCTATAATTTCAAAAGGAAATTATGAAACCCTGCCCGAAATAAAAGAATCATTCAAGATAAAAAATCAGGGAAATTTCATTCTTGCTGTCAGCAATAAAACCGAAAGGGAACTTATAATATATTTTAACAGTGACAAAGGAAGCTTGTTCAGATTAAAAGCTAAAGCAAAGCTAGATATCGTACTACCTATGGGCAGTTATGATATTGCCGCTGAATATTCTGATAATACGGCACCTGTTTATTACAGACAGTTTAAATTTGAAGAAAATAAAAAATATTCCCAGGTTTTTTCTGTTGAAAACAATACTACGGAAACCACTAAAAAAGAGGAAACCAAGAATAATAAATCAGAAAGCACAACAACTACAAATACTACCACTGTAAATAGTGAAACCACAACCACACAATGAACCAAGCTTAGACAAGGCCTTTTAAACCATCTCGTATCAACGATTTTAAATTATCATCCATGTTTCCTTCAATAAACGAAACATCGTTCTGTCTGTCAACATTAAGGTTTACTTCCATTTTTTTCATAAGATCATCGAGGAGGGAAGACAAGGATTTTACCATTTCAGCATATTTTTCTTCGTTTGAATTTTTAATTTCCTTGATATACTTATCTACGATTTTATTGAAATTGTCATAAGAATCTTTTATAGCACCTGTAAATGTTGCCTTCTGCCAGAACCATCTGCCCTTGTTTTTGTTATTATAATAATTAAACAAGCCAAAAAGGTATTCCAGACTTAATCCCAAAGATTCACAACTATCTTTAAGTATGTACATTCTTTTTGACATGTAGGATGCTTTTTTAAGCTTGTCTATATCTGCCATTTGACCTCACTTAATAATTGTTTTTATTTAATCAATATTATTAAAAATACGAATAAGCATATGTCAATAGAAATTATTATAACATCTTTTAAATTTAAAAACTTAATGGAAATTACATAAAAAATAAATATAAAAATTATGGTCCTGTAATTATAGTCCCGGTTTATTTTATAAATAAAAATTCGATAAGCAGCAGCAGAAAAATTACCCCAAGATAGGGGCTTGAGAATTTAAATAAAATCCATGCAAAATCCTTACTGGATTTAACAATCATGATTATGCTTATTACTATTAAGGCGATACTGAAGGCTGATGTAACAATTAAATATATCAAACTTAACTTATAAAAATACCATAAGAGAACAGCTGCAATTATTATGAGTCCGTTTAATGAGGCAAGTAAAAAATGATTCTGCCTCTCCGATAAAAAAACAGGCAGCATCGGTATGTGCGCTTTCTTATAATCTTCCTTATAAAAATAAGCCAGGCTCCATATGTGGGCAGGCGTCCATACGACTACAAATACAAACATTATAATTGCAATCAGATTAATTTTTCCTGAAGAAACTCCAGCCCATCCGACAAGAACGGGAAAACCGCCGGCAATAGAACCATATAAGATATTGTATCTGGATTTTCTTTTAGTTAACCCATTATAAATAATTGCACTGTCAAAAAATCCCAAGAACAAAAAAAGGGCCGAAAGCCAGTTGACATATGAGGCTATTGATATCCCTGCCACAACCATTATTATGGCAAAAACTAACCCTTTAACCGGAGGATTGATTTTCCCTGATGCTATTGCCCTTTCCTTTGTCCTTTCCATAATTGCATCTATTTTTCTGTCTATGTAATTTGTAGTGGCGTTAGCCCCCATAACTCCCAGGATTATGGCAGCAGACAGCAAAATTATTTTTTTTAAGTCATATCCGTAAATTGATGAAGCAACAAGGATAGAAACAAGAGCAGTAAAATATAACAGCATAACGGAACGAGGCTTGCTGATTTCAAGATAATTTTTGAAAGAATTATGTATGTTTTTAATTAAAAATTTATTATCGGATATCAATTTTTTTACTGGCTAAGGTCCAAATTCTGGCACAACGCTGCAATATTATTTACTTTATTAAAATCTTTTCCAAACGAAATGCTATTTTATAATAAGTATTGCAAATTATAAAGTGATACCTGGTAAAAAAATGTATGGGATAAAAAATACACAGGAAAAGACCTTGACAAAAATTTAGCTGTTGTTAAAATTATTTATGTTAAGTGAATAACTTAACCAAGCGTGCGACACAAAGAGGCAGCCTTTTAAGGTTGCTTTTTTGTTTATAACGGGTGGCGGTAGTCGGATTTGAACCGACACAAGCGTGCGACCGCTTATCTGTTTTCGAGACAGACATGTCTGCCAATTCCATCATACCGCCACGTACTTTATTTTATCACAAATTAATATTATAAAATAGTATTACAATCTAATAATATAACTAACTATTTCCTGGCTGGTAATTCAATTTTTAGTGAATCATCTGTTTAAATTAAATCTGAAATTTTCTCATTTTGATGTTTTTGACTAACTTTCACCGGAAACTAATCAATATTTTTAAAACCACTTGATATTAATCTCAAGTGCTTTTATTTCTCAAGAAGTTAATCAGGAAACATCTCCTCCTGCCTCTATCAACTTTCCCCCCAGAGTTGGTATTTTCAGAACCACCATTTTAATCTTACTTTTATTAAAATAGTCAGCTAAATTGTTATTACATTATAATCAAATTAAGCATTACATAATTACTATTTAAGTGATATAATCAATTCCGTAAAATGGTAAACTAGAAAAGTATATTTGGAACTATTTTATTGAATTGCTGATATTGAGACCTTATTAATTGTTATTTTGCAGATTCACAAAACTATTATTTTAATATAAGGAGGTTGTAATTTTGAACGAGGCTATTTCAGGAAAAAAATTAATTTCTGATTTAATCAGGTCATCCTCAAATATCGAGAGAAGAGTTATATTCAGCGACGGAGATGATATAAGACTTGTTAAAGCCCTTGATTTTTTGAGGGAATTCAATAAGAGCCGATTTATTTTAATCGGCAATGAGAAAAAGATAACTGACAACATCAAGGAAGCAGGAGTTAAAAATAAAGATATCTATAATATTATTGATCCGGCAAAATCAAAGAAAAAAGAAGAATACGCCGAAATAGTAATAAATTCGTTTAAAAAAAGAGATAAGGAGATAACTTCAAGTCAGGTTGACGAGATTCTTTTAAATACCTCTTATTTCGCGGCAATAATGCTTAAAAATAATGAAGCCGATTGTGCCGTAGGGGGAAGCATCAGTTCTACGGAAGCACTCATGAAAGCGGTAATTAACATCCTGGGACTTGTAAAAGGCAAAAAATATTTAAGCGGGGCTGCTTTTGTTGAAGTTCCCGATTGCATCTATGGGCTTAACGGTAAATTTGTGGTTGCCGATCCTGCCATCATTCCCTGTCCGACACAGGAACAACTGCTTGATATAACATTGTCAACTTACGAAACCGCAAAGGCATTTTTGGGAGAAATCCCGTATGTTGCTCTCCTGTCTTATTCAACCAAGGGCAGTGCAAACAGCGAAGAAATCGACAAGATAAGAAACGTGGTCGAACTGGCAAGACAAATTAAACCGGAAATAATTATCGACGGAGAAATGCAGTTTGATGCCGCAATAGTGCCAGAGGTCTGCAAAATAAAAGCACAGGAAAGCCCTTTAAAAGGCAAGTCCAATGTCCTTATCTTTCCTGATCTGAATGCTGCAAATATCAGTTACAAAATTTTCCAAAGGATAGGAAAGGCAACAATATGCGGTACTGTAGTTCAGGGAGCAGCAAAACCATTCAACGACCTGTCCAGAGGCTGTCTGGTTGAAGATATCGTGGCGCTTATAACAATGACCCTGCTTCAGACAAAAGGAATGGAAGACAGTAACTTAATATGAAAAACATTGCTGAAGAAGTTTTAAACAAAAACATATCTGCCGCCGCAAAACTTATGCGTTATATCGAAGAAGAAGATATAAGAGCAATCAAAGAATTAAAGCATCTTTATTCTCATAAGGGCAGCTCATATGTCATAGGTGTTACCGGTCTTCCGGGCTCCGGTAAAAGCTCGCTCATTGACGTACTTATTGATTACTTTAGAAAAGATAATAAAACTGTCGGCGTAATAGCAATTGATCCCACAAGCCCTTTTACGGGAGGTTCTATTCTCGGAGACAGAATTAGGATGCAAAAGCATTCAAGTGACGACGGTGTTTTTATAAAAAGCCTTCCGACGAAGGGATGGAAGGGAGGAATTTCAAAAGTAACATCAAGAATGATTACCGTAATGGATGCAATGGGTAAAGATATTATAATTGTTGAAACAGCTGGTGTCGGACAGACCGAAGTTGAAATAAAAGATCTTGTTCATACTACAATTGTCGTATTGGTCGGAGGACTTGGAGATTCCATTCAAATAGTAAAAGCCGGAATACTTGAAATTGCAGATATTTTTGTTAT
>JAMCVO010000737.1 GCA_023475715.1 Actinomycetota bacterium | reverse complement strand
CACCTCCTTTCAGCTTAGAATCAGTATGCTATTCCAAATACCTTAGCTGTTACGACAGCAATCGTTTTTATAATTTGTCGCGTCTTGGTAGCGATTTTTCCCGATCAATCTTTTGCTATAGCGCAATCTTGGTTTCATGGCATTGAAGTTAATAAATTAGGGGCAAATTTGTCCATTGGTACATTTGTGTTGGGGTTAATCTCTGCCACAATAACAGCCTGGATAGTTGGCTATATTTTTATTAAGGTATTTAAATTATTTGCTAAATAAGTTAAATACCGCTTTTAAATTTTGCATTTGAGTATACTTTAGGTGTCCTAGATAAATTAATATGAAAACAAAAACAGAAGCTTTATTGACGTGTCCAAAATGTAGTACGAAACAAAAAGTTGATATGCCAACTAATGCTTGCCAGTATTTTTATAAGTGTATCAGCTGTAATGAGATAATTAAACCTAAAGAGGGTGATTGCTGTGTATTCTGCTCATATGCAGATATAAAATGTCCATCAAAACAAGTAGAAAGTAATATTAAATTGCAAGTTAACTCTAAAGCGGTGTAAAATTTTCACGGACACTACCTATCATTTTTTCTACACACCATTTGGCGTAGAATCTACTAAATAATTTTCCTAGCCATGCATTGGTTAATGGTAGTTCGTAGTCAATGGAAACTTGTAATAAAGACCCACTTTCATTAGGTTTTATCTCAACTCTCATCTGATAGTTGCCGACAACCAAAAGTTTTGGAACGCCTACTGTTTCCCATACTTTTAATCGGGGTGGCTCTCGCTTTATTACAACTTCATCAAGGTAGAATTGAATACCAAAAACATTACCGCTCATTTTTATATGCGACCCCACTTCTTTACCTCCTTTATCATCAATTGAAGTTTCCATTTTCCCTCCACCCATCATCCAAGACGATTTATTCATATGTGAGGAAAGGTTTGTATGATCATCAACGTAATCAAATACATCTTTTACACTGGCAGGGATTAATATGCTATTTTCGTAGTGTCTCATAATGCCTTGTGTACAAAAATTTTCCTAATATTACTTTAGCATAAAAAATTATTATTTTTAATTAAAAATGTTTTAAGGCTGAAAACTGAATTTTTATAAGTTATAATATGGTCTAGATATGAGAATTTTGTTGATAGAAGACGAAAAACCCCTTGCCCAGGTAATAAAAAATTGGCTTACTGAGCAGGGTTTTGCTGTGGATGAAGCTTTTGACGGTGAAGAAGGATTATATTTAGCTGAATCGGAAAGTTATGACGTAATTATCCTTGATGTAATGTTGCCTAAAATAGATGGGGTCACTGTCTGTAAAGAGCTTCGAAGTAAAAAAGTTGACTCGTCAATATTAATGCTCACAGCTAAAACGCACTTAAATGATAAGGTTGTAGGGCTTAACGCCGGAGCAGATGATTACTTGGCAAAGCCTTTTGAATTTGAAGAGCTTAAAGCCCGAATTAACGCTTTACTAAGAAGGGGTTACAAACAACCCGAAACAGTTATTAAAATAGATGATTTAGAAATTGATCCAGCCCAACATATAGTCAAACGGGGTGACAAATCCCTTGTTTTAACCCCGAAAGAGTTTGCTGTTTTGGAATTTTTAGCCAGACACAAGGATGAGGTGGTCACTAGGACACAAATTATGGAGCATACCTGGGATTATAATTTTAACAGCATGTCAAACGTTGTTGATGTCTATATCGCAACCTTAAGAAGGAAAATAGATGGCGGGCAGAAGAAAAAATTAATACAAACGATATTTAATGTAGGTTATAAATTATCTGACAAATAAATATAAAAATGAAACACATATTAAGGAGTTTAAGAGCTAGGTTATTTTTATGGTATATTGGCAGTTTGATTGTTTCCATCGCATACGTTCTCCTTTTTATTCACTACTCGAAAATTCCTCATAGCATGCATATTTTAATTATACTTTTGGTTGTTCTTGGAATCGTCGAATTTGTGGTGATCTATAAAATAACTAAATCTATTACTTATTTATCCACAAGGATTAAATTAATATCCAGCAAAAATTTGGAAGAAAAAATAACTGATATTAAAGGTGAAGATGAAATCGGCGAGCTGGCAACATCATTTAATAACTTACTCGATCGCTTAAACGAAGCTTTTAAAAGAGAGCAGCAATTTATCGCCGATGTGGCTCATGAATTTAAAACCCCCCTTGCTACGTTAAGGGGTTCCTTTGATGCAGCATTAACTAAACCCAGAACCGTTGAAGAATACAAACGAGTATTTGAAGATAGAATTAAACAGGCAGATCAATTAACCGCAACATTAAATAATATTTTGGATCTAGCATGGTCTGAAGGCCCGGATGAACAGAAAAATATAACCCAATTTAGTTTAACGGAATTAACTGATGAGATTTATGATATTGCTCAGAAGTTAGCTGCAAGTAAAAAGATAACTGTACACTTAAGGAATGAAAAAAATATTATTATTGCAGGTTATAAAGATAAGTTAGCCAGAGCAATATTAAACATTATAGAAAATGCAGTTAAATATACTCCAATTAAGGGGAAGATTAATATTATTATCGAGAAAACTCCGACTAAAGCAATAATTAACGTAACTGATACAGGCATTGGTATCTCACAGCAGGATTTACCAAATATTTTTAACCGTTTTTATAGAGGTTCTAAAACAGATAAAGTATTCGGTTCTGGATTAGGACTTGCAATTACCAAATCAATAATACATCTCCATCAAGGGGAAATAAAGGTAAAAAGCGCTCCTGGTAAAGGCTCAGCATTCGTTATTGCTTTACCGCTGGTTAAGATATAGTTTCATAACTCTTTAATATCCATTTTGCTATTATTGCTGAGTCATGACAGTTGATAGTCAAGCTACTTTAAAACTAAGGCAAGCAAAAAAACATTTAGAAACAGCAATTGCAATGTTTCAAAGCAATCCCAGCAATCTTCAGATTATTAAACAATCTCAAAAGGCCCAAAGTTTGATTAATGAAGCAGGTTTTGCAGTAGCTTGCCATCATTTAATTAATTGTGTAGGTGATCTGCTTAAAAAGGGAAAGGTTGAAGAGGCCGGAAGAGAAATTAGTCGCCTTTATAAATATAGAATCTTCTTTTCAAAATCATGACTGAGAAAAAAATTGTTATTGGAATTATTATCGCTACATTGGTAATCCTTGTTGGAGGAATTTTTTTGGTATCAGGAAACAGCTCAACATCTGCAACTGTTACTACTTCGCAAAATGCTAAAGCAACGGTCGATAATAAAAGTTATGACTGGGGTAACATACCCTTTAAAGGTGGAAACGTCAGTAAAACTTTTATAATCAAAAACACTGGTAGCGGTACCTTAAAACTTTCAAATATTAAAACTTCCTGCCATTGTACGAAAGCCCAGGTAAAAATTGGCAGTACAACAAGTCCGTCTTTTGGGATGAATAGTGTCTCATCGTGGGTTGGCGACGTCCCTCCAGGGCAAGAAGCACAACTCGAGGTAATTTTTGATCCTGCTTACCATGGCCCCCAAGGCGTGGGGCCGATAACGAGGTTAGTTTCTGTTGAAACAAATGATGCAACAAATTCCAAAATGGAATTTTCTTTAACCGGGACAGTTATAAAATGACAAAAAATATAATTATAAAAAAATTTCTTAGGAAAGCTATTCCTTTATGGTTGGCTCTTTTTATCGTTTTTGACTCTACTGTTTTTGTCGGGTTGGCTGAATATTACATTATGAAAAAACAGTTTAACGAATCAGTTGTTAAATTTGCTAAAGCCACCCAAAGTCCAGAGGATTTAGTAAACATTTTGAAGCAAGAAGTATTACCAGCTAGAGGGTATGCAACTTCACTTAAATGGAAAGACTTAGGTGCTAGGCTAATAGAGTCAGGAGTTATTGATAAGAAAAAATATGAGGAATTATTTACAAGTGAGGCAGACGGAAAAAATGAATTGAAATATTTAGATGGAAGTTGGAATGAAAATATTGCTATTAATGAAAAAAATAGCCGGTTTATAGTTAACACTTTTTGGGCTTTGGGATTAGTTAATAAAAGTAAGGTTTTGGATGAGGGTCCAATGGTGCAAGAAGGAAGAGCCAAGGCTGGAAATTTTGCTTCAACTGGCGGTTGGACTATAGGGACAAAGCCTGTGATGGAGCTTTATTCCTCAAAAGAAATAATTCCTTTAAATTCGGAACAACAGGATTTAGTTAAAAAAATAGCAGAGAACGTTTTTAGGCCTTGTTGCAATAACCCAACTTCTTTTCCTGATTGCAATCATGGTATGGCAGCGTTGGGTTATATTGAGTTGGCTGTTTATAATGGCCTGCCGGAAAAGCAAATATATAAAGACCTGTTAGCTTTTAATTCTTTTTGGTTTCCTCAGACCTATGTAGAAATAGCCGCTTATTTTGATAAACAAGGAACTAAATGGAAAGACGTTGACGCCAAACTTGCTTTATCAAGTGATTATTCCTCAGCTCGGGGAGCTGCCAGGATCAAACAATCTGTTCAAGGTATTCCAGGCATTCAAAATAGCGGAGGGGGTTGTGGAGTCTAATGGAAACAGTGCTTTTTCAAACTTCTCTTATCGCAGCATTTGTTGCTGGAATGGTAGCTCTATTTGCACCAGTTGTAAAAAAGACTGCTGACCCTATTAAGTTACTTAAAATCAGT
>JAMCVO010000250.1 GCA_023475715.1 Actinomycetota bacterium | reverse complement strand
CAAATTAGAGATTTTATTTATATTGATGATTTAGCAGAGGCTCATGTCCTGGCTTTAAACCTATCCGGTTTGCATACATATAACGTAGGCACTGAAACCGGAGTTAAAGTGATTGATGTAGTCAAAAAGATCTTCCAAATTGCAGGTTATGAAGTACCAATTGAAGATAAAGGCGAAAGAAAGGGTGATTTGATGAAATTCGGTATAGCATGGGTTTCCGGTTCATGCATTTCTCCAGGACCATAAGGGTTGAAGTAGCGAAGCAGGATGATATCAAATCCATACAAAGTATGGTAAAGCTGGCAAAACTGTTCCATGGTGACTTTGGTAATCCCGTAAGGATTTTCCTGTTCTCCTAACGGATCATCTTCTGTGATCGGGAGTCTTTTTGGTTTGCCGTAAACACAGGCACTGGAGGAAAATATCATCTTTTTAACTCCGGTATTTTTCATTGCCTCAAGTAATTTGACAGTGCCCGCAATATTGTTTTCCGTAAATTCCACAGGTTTTTTAACCGACTCCCCTACCTCGATAAAGCTGGCCATGTGAATAACAGCATCCTGGCCTGGTAAAATTTTTTCCAGTTCAGTTTGATTATTGAGACTGATCTGATGGAAGTTTACTCTGGGATCAACAAGATTTTGATGCCCCTTTGATAAATCATCTATCACAGTAACTGAGTGTCCCTGATCTAATAGCAGTTTATTAACGTGTGATCCGATAAAACCAGCTCCTCCGGTGACAAATACTTTCATACAAAAAATTATTTTAACATATGTCTAATTTTTTATTTTGCTATATAGACTATATATTACAACTCCTGAGGTTAAGATAATAAGAGGAAGCATCAGTATAAAAGACGGTTTCTGAAACATTAAAGCCAAAAAAAGAGGATAGATTAAAAACGAAGCCAGAGCAATCCTCGCTGGCAATGAGCTGTGCTTTAGTAAGATATAAAGTGCACCATAGAAGAATATTAGGATTATAAATCCTACTAAAGATCGACCGCAGCAGAAAAATACTGAGGGCGAGTAATAAGATAAATAATTATCGATCACTGCAGAGCCAGCATAAGAACCTTTGTTATGGATAAGTCTGGCAGAGGAGGAAAACGAATAAACATGTTCCCTTCTCTGTTCCTCAATTTTCCAGATTATATCTGTGTTGAAGCTGAAGCTTTTTAAACTGATCAGGAAGAGCAGTAGCGATAAGGATAAAATGAATACAACCAGGATTGTTTTTTTATTCATTTTTTGGGATATATTCTTCTAATTTATAAATAGTTAAGCCAATCGGGTCTTTAATTTCGTAAATAGTTTTCAATGGTAAATTAAGGCTATAAGTGTGATTTGCTGGTAATACGACGAGAAATGATTGATTGGCAGGAGGATTAAATTTATTAAAGTCGACAAACTCAATATTTTCCAGTTGGGAAATATAATCCATTCCCATACCCGAACCGTTAGGGATAGTGATCGCAGATGATATGGCCTGAAACTTCCAAGGAGTATAGTTTTGGTAAAAGAGAAAGAAGATATAAGGTTGATCTCCTCCCTGAGGAATATATATTTTGGGGAATTTTTTTTGGATCATCGAAATGGTTTGAATAGTTTCTTTGTAGCCATATTGCCAGGCGCCATTTTTGGCAGGAGTGTGTATAAAGTAAGCATCTAAAAATAATAGGTAGGAAAATATATATAATAAGGAGAATGCAGCATAAGTAAAATTGATTTTAAAATTATTTATACCTAAACCAATCAGAATATTTATTACAGTTAGAAACATTAGATAACGGACGAAATTTACACCTTCTATTGTTAAGGCAGAAGATAAAGGGGTTAAGATCAGCAAAAAAAGGATAAAAATTTTGGCTTCATGGTTAATCGTTTTTAGTCTAATCAGGGTTTTAAAGCCTAAAAATAATAAAACTAGATCTAAAGCAATAAAGGCGCCAAAATCAGCGGCGGTATGTTGAGGGTTGCCATCTCCTTTGAGGAATAAAACTGAAAGATTGTAGTGGTTGGCCCAATTATATAAAAAATCGTTTGCTATTAATCCAAGTTGTCCGTCGTGATACTTATTGGAAAACATTAAAGAAGATACACGTGTACTTTTACCGTTAAAAAAGCTGAGGATAACAGGTAAAGATAATATCAGAAATACTAAACAGCTTAATAAGATGATTTTAAATGGTATTTTGCAAAACTTTTTTGAGTAAGCTATGAAAAAGGATAATAAAACCAAAGGGATTGCCGGTTTGGCGCTATGTGAGGTCAACAGGCTGAGTCCAAAGAATCCGGCCGATGCAATTAAGTATTTATGTTTCCCATTAATGGATTTAATTAGAAAGACTAATCCGGCTAAGATTAAAGTTACGCTGACTTGTGCTTCCCAGGCGCCCCGAGAAAAAGCAATATGCCAGGGAGTAATTGCTAAAGAAAAAGCAGAGGCGAAGGCAATCCGCCGGTTTCCAAATAGATTCCACACTAAATGGTACAGGAGATAAATTCCCAATATTCCTGATATGGCGGCCGGTAGTCTAACTGCCCATTCGCTCAGTCCCAATACAGCAACAAACGGGATCGTTAAATAAACATAGAGTCCAGGTTTCCAGTCTCCGAACGACTGGAAAAGGATTGGTAAAAAGTGTCCATGTTCATCTTTTGCTGTTTGGAGAATGGAATAGGCATTATATCCTAGAGCCGCTTCATCATTTCTTAAGTGAGGCGGTACCTTGTCCAGTCCCCAAAATCTTAAAATCAGAACGATGCCGATTAAGCACAAAAGAGCTATTTTTTTCACCAGTTTCATTTTAGATTATACTGATTTATATTAAAAGCTGATGAATTTACTGAAAAAGAATACTGACAAATTAATCCTGGCTTTTCTGCTATCTGTCTTCTTTATTCTTAACGCTAATCTATTATTAGTAGAACCAATGGTTTGGCCTGATGAAGCCTACCTTGCGGATACGGCGAAAAATATTCTTCAAGAGGGGAGAGCCGGCCCGGATGTTTGGGGCAATACCATTATCGGCATACGTAAATCATTATATTGGTATCCCCCTATATATACCAATACTTTAGCAATCTGGTTTAAATCTTTTGGTTTATCAATTTATAATCAGCGGATTTTATCAGTTATTTTTGGGATGGTATTTCTGGTGGTAATTTACTTTTTTAGTCAAAATATTTTTGCCGGAATTCCTTTTCAGAAAAAGAAACTATTAGGTCTTAGTTTGGTTTTGTTTTTAATTTTTGATAATAGTTTCTTAAAATCTGCAAAAATGGGCAGGCCGGAAATGATGGTTATACTGCTGGGCTTTTTGGCGACATATATCTATCAACTGGCCAGAAAGTCGCAACATAAGAAATTTCTGTATGCTTTAACAGGTATTATTTTAGGATTAACAGGGCTTACGCATTTTTTGGGATTTTTTTTCTTATTAATTATTTTAAGCTGGATGCTTTATGAAAAAGATAAAAAGTTTTATTTTTTAATAATAGGTCTGATGCCTCCGGTGCTAATCTGGGTGATTAGCGTATTCCCAAATTTTGATATTTTGTTAAAACAATTTTCTTTACAGCAATCATTCAGAACTTTAGTCCCTCCATATATCGAGTCGGTTTTTCGTCTGTCTGTCTTTGAGTTAAAGATTATTTACATACTTTATTTCCTGCTGTCAGTAATTTGCCTTTTGTTTCTATTTAACAAAAAGTCATTTAAATATCTATTTTTATTCTTTGGACTTTTGGCCGGCTGGTTAGTTTGCTTATTTGCTAAACTGGAATGGTATTCGGTATATATAGCAGTTTTTTTATATCTTCTTACCTTTGTCACAATCATTGATGCGAAGCGAGCTCTGGCGGTCGCCGTTATGATTTTACTAGGTGGTCTTTTTCTGATAAATGTAAAAATTTATTTTAATTCATATAATCTTTACCAGCATAATCAAAACGAGTATTTTGTTTTTGGTCAAAAGGTTAAGGAAGTAATTCCAGCCGGGAAAACAGTGTATCTTTCTACCACCCCTGACTTATATTTTTTGCTGATTGGAAGAAATCCTTTATATGAGTTTCCGGGAGTTAAGCCAATAGAGAAGGAATATATAAATTTACTAAATAACAGTGATTATTTAATTGTAAACTTTCATTTAGAACATCTTTTTGTTGGGAACCTGCTGGATAAATACATTGAATTAAATACAGCTAAAGAATACTCTGTTAACAATAGTCAATATAATGCTCAGATTATAGAATTAGCGCCCAAAAATATGAGAAAATTACCTCAATGATAAAACGGAAAGATCTACTGATCTTAATCGCATTTTTTGTTGTTGCCTTAATATTAAGATTTCTGTATTTTCCCGGCAATATTTATTTTGGTTTTGACCAGGCCCGAGATGCTTTTGCTACTCAGGAAATATTAAATGGACATTTAAAATTAATCGGCCCTACTACCAGCTTTGAAGGTTTACGCCACGGCGTTTTGTACTATTACCTTTATGCTCCGTTTTACTGGCTCGGCAATGGAGACCCAAGCCTGGTGTCAGCTTTCTTAAGAGTAACTAATGCTTTGGGGGTATTTACGATCTTTTTACTGGCATCAATCCTTTTTAACCGATATGTGGGATTTATATCAGCCTGGTTATTTGCTGTTTCATTTGAACAGACACAGTTTGCAATGTACTTAAATCATCC
>JAMCVO010000061.1 GCA_023475715.1 Actinomycetota bacterium | reverse complement strand
GCAGCAATAGGTTCAGTTGAAAACCATATTGATCAGGATAAGATAGATATTTATTTTGAAGATTTTGCTGTAATGAAAGATGGTCAGGCAATCCAGTATGACGGGGAACATGGAAATAAGCTCATGAAAAACAAACATCTTAAATTTACAGTTGATTTAAAATCTGGCAACTCTGATGCTAAAATATATACGACAGACATATCTTATGATTATATCAGAATCAATGCTGAATATAAGAAGCAGAAATAATAATACTGGTATAAAAATTTACTTACCAAGATTTAACAGGGTGAGAAAATATGACAATCAGCAAGGATGATATAACAAAAAGAACAGTTGAACTGGCACTAAATAGAGCAAGAGAGCTTGGAATAAAAAAAATAGTTGTTGCATCATACACTGGTAAAACGGCAGAAATGCTGGTTGGCTGTGGTCTTGAAGTCGTATGTGTCACTCACCAGGTAGGATTTTCCATTCCAAACGAAGATGAAATGGCTCAAGAAATGCGTGCTAAATTATCATCAGAGGGAGTTAAAGTTTTGACCGGGACTCATCTGATGGGTGGCATAAACAGAGCTCTGCGCAATCAATTTGGCGGTGTATATCCATCTGAAATCGTGGCTACTGCTTTGAGGATGTTCGGGCAAGGTCTGAAAGTTTGCATAGAAATAAGTGTAATGGCAGCAGATGCCGGACTCGCAAAAGCAGGGGAAGACTTAATTGCCCTGGGAGGAAGCGACACAGGAGCAGATACTGCTGCAGTTATTTGCCCTGCCCATTCACAGGACTTCTTCAAGACAAAAATTCGTGAAGTTATATGCAAACCTTTTAACTTTAAATAACCCTAAAATTAAAGCTTAATCCTCAATTACCACTGCTCTTGTGGGGCATATCGCAGCACCCTTTATATTTAGCGGCAGAGCAGTAAATTTAACCTTAAAATTCTTTACCTTTTCAGTGTTTATGATTGGAGCCATAAGCAATATATTAGAATTAAAAAATCTCTCCATAAATTTCTCAGGATTTGCCCAATTTTCGAAATCAGTAGCATCTACACCCAGAAGAAATGGTTTTTTATCAATCAAATAATACATAGCTTCTCTTTTGAAAAACCATGATTTTGAAAGGTAATCTTCGTTGAACCAGTTTTTCCCATAACCAGTGCTTATTAGAATAACAGAACCTTCAGGAATATCTTCCTTTTCTGCTTTTTTAAGGTCTTCAATTGAAATAAATGGTTTTCCATCCTTAATGGGCAAGGTTTCTAAGGGTATTTGATAAACAAAAGCGTCAACATTTACAAGTTTCTCAACTGGAACGTCGCTTAACGGGTATGACTTATCGTAGCCAATTCCTGTTGCAGGTGTTTCGATATGCATCCCGCAATGGCCATTAAAACCGTCGAAATCCTCAATCATGGCCTTTATACCTGCTGCTGGAAGTTCATGATACCTTGTTACAAAGTTAAATCTTTTCCAAGGTTCTCCGAAGTACCACATTCCATTGTACATAGGACCGGTAAGATCAGTTATTTTCATTTTATTGTTGCCTCCTTTTATTTAAAGTTTAAACCCTCATCAAGCATAATGAGATAATTTTTAATTGGGATAAAATTAGTTACAGAGTTACCTGATCCTAGAGCAAATTTTCCTCCGGGCATACATTTTTCACATGTATTTCTTATATATATTCTCAGGTCTTTTTCTTCAAGTCTTGTCATTTTATCGATATCAATTCCACCTATTAAGGCGATCCTGCTTCCATATTTTTCCTTATAATCAATTATTGCGCAATTGCTGTCTTCAAAAGAATGTATGGCATCAAATTTTATGTCTGAAATAAAATCCTCCATAACTTCAAACTTATTGCCACAAGCATGAAACCAGCAGGGTTTTTTATGGTTATGGGCAATTTCAGCATATTTTTTAAACCATGGAAATACCCATTTTCGCAAATGTGCCGGAGACAATATTGTTCCTGATTTATAACCAAGATCATCACCATGCCAGATAACACCAACACCCTCAATTGGTGCAGATAACATGTAGAGCTCATGTACTATTTTTCCTACTTTATCAAATATTGCTGTTATAAAATCGGGATTATCATAAACATTAAAAAGTACGCCTTCGTATCCCAGAAGCCATTCCATTACCTGTTCAAGTACGGAACCTACTACTGCAATTTTCATACCATCAGGAATTGATATCGATAAAATGACAAGATGATATGTGTAACTCTCAACAAGCTCTTCAACTTTTTTCCACGGGAATTTCTCGAAATCTTCCCAAGTTCTGATAAGACCTTTTCCTTCCTGTGCCCAATGCCTCTCATTTCGTGCGAAATCAGAAGTATAGGGATCTTTTCCAACCCTGCCAACTGTATTAAATGATTGGAAGTTTACAAGAAATTCATAATCCGCTAAGACGCTGTAACCCATCCTGTAGTAAAAGTTTATAAGCTGCTTATAGTATTTTTCTGAGTCTTCTTTATTCTGGCTATAACTCTTAACATCAGAAACACCTTCAGCACTCCCGCCAAATGTTACGGTAGGTGGATAGTTTTTTTCTCCAAAATATTCTTCAATTAATATCTTTTTTACTTCTTCGTCTATAAGCATTTCAACAATAGGAACTTTATTAGGCTCTTTTTTACCAGCCAATATTGCTGCCAGATTATTAAAATCAGGTTTTGGATTAGCCAAAGGAAATTTTATCATTATATTCCAAATCTTTTCGTATTTATTTCAGATTAATCTTCATGTATTCTTATTTGATGTTTTTCATATATTCATTTATCTTAGCCAGTTTAGCACCTGGTATTGGCTCAGATTTATAGTTTTCAAGAATCTCTTTTACCTTTTCGCTTACTCTAGTTTCCAGGGTTTTAGCACCATTCTTTTTCCAGTTTGCGTATACAGACCTGTCAATTAGTTTGGGCATAAACACTTCATTCTTGAAGTTTTTATAAGTATGATCCTCATTTAAGAAATTACCCCCCGGTCCAACCTTGGCAACAACATCCAGAGCCAGGGTATTAGTATCTACTTTAATACCGGATAAGTATCTTTTTACCATACCGATAATCTCATTGGTTATTACAAGCATCTCATAAGAACCGCACAAACCATCTTCAAGGTACCCGACATCATGGATTAGGTTAGCACCGGATAGAGCTGCAGACATTGTGGAATACATTGCCTCCATGCTTGCCTGGCCATCAAAACATTTGGACGAAGAGCATCCTGCAAGTGAAAATACAGGCAGCCCTAAATAGTTGCAGACTTCGGTCATGGCGGCATCCATAAGATAGTTTTCGGTTGACCCATAACTGGCTACGCCTGTTGTCATATCCATTGAAAAAAGTGTCCCTCCACCAATAATAGGAGTGCCTTTTGCGATAAGTTGTGCTATTACCAGTCCTGACAGATATTCAGCTGCGCCAAGAGATATGGTTCCTGCAAGTGTTACCGGCCCGGTAGCCCCTGCATTTACAGCATTTGTGTAGACTGTCGGAATACCTTTGGATGCAGCAAACTTGATTTTACCTAAAACTTCCTTCGAATGAACCAATGGTGAAATTGTTTCAATGTAAAGAACAAAGTTTGGCCTTAACCTGAAGCTATCATCACCTTCAGTAATTATGCAGCAAAGATTGTACATGTCTTCAAGTCCTTTTGCGTCAATTGCCGTAGATACTATTGGTTTTACGGTATTTTTCAGCATTGCTGCAAACTGAAACCTGTCATAAAGCATATCAGGTGCATCAGATAAAGGACTTGAAGACATGTGAAAATCAATATTTGGCAGACTGTCTGCTATTCTTGCCGCATCTTCAATATCTTTTGTCAGCCAGTGACGACGCTCTCCTGTGTAAGGGTCATCTAAAAATGGACATTCAGATCCTGCTCCAAAGTAAATATTGCCTTTTTCCAGACTCATGGCTATATCTGAATTGCGGTTTGAAATTGTAATTTTAGAAGGTGCTGTTTTAAGGCATTCCTTCACAATAAAAGATGGTATAAAAACGGTTTTTCCTTTTACAACGCAGCCAGCATCTTTAAGTAGTTTTATAACCTGGTCGTCATTTACCTCAACTCCAACTCTTTCCAGAATATTGTAAGCGTTGGATACTATTTCTTCTATTTGAGTGGCAGATAAGATTTTAAATTGTACTGTTTCATTAGAGATTGAATTCATTCGCATTGACTTCTCCTGTTCCATAACTTACTTTTATTGGCTTTTATAAATTATAAATATTTTTTGAAATATTTTATTTACCTGAAAATAAAAAACAGAATACTATCGGGAAAAACCCAATATTATTCTGTTTTTTTACCTGAGAGATTTTATCCCCTTCGGTACCTAATATGATTAATGCCAAAATAAGGCTTCTCCAGAATATTCAATTTAGTAATACTTTTGCCTGAGATTGTAAACCCTTCGGCTTCAGCATAACTTAATTTTGCTGATATCTCTTACTAAATAGGAGTTAAATTTTCTAAAATTATATTTTATTTACAATTATAATGCAATAATTTTCATTTAATCCGGCAATTCTGCAATTTCTCAATTCATGATAACAGTATTTCCTTTTAAAAAACTTTCCATGCCAGTAAGTTTGGTTAGATTTTAGTCAGGATAAATCTATGTATTTACTTTTTAAATAAGAAAATAAAAGCTATCGCAAGGTAACAAACAGAACCA
>JAMCVO010000703.1:3991-4706 GCA_023475715.1 Actinomycetota bacterium | reverse complement strand
AATTTCTCTTACAGCATCCAGTTGATGATAGCGAGGAAAGATAAGTGATCTGTGTACTTTTTCATCAAGGCCAACATCTTTTACAAAGTATTTTTCTGTAACTTCCTGGATATGAAGATAATTGTTTATTAAATCAAGTAGTGTATCAGGTTGCAGTATATCTTCCCATAGGTATGCTGTTTTATGGCCATTGGGATTTATCGGATTTTCTGTATCTTTATTAAATGGTAAGAATTTGGTAGCAGCTCCGGAAAGTTTTGTAGTCATGTATACTTTTTCATTTCCTACGGCAAAGTGAACAAGGCATCTTTTGAATTTAAACAGATCCTCTTTTGGATCACGGTCCAATTTATATTGTTTTATAGCCTGCTCAACAAATTGACCTGTAAGAGTATTTTTAAGCTCTGCAGTAATTACAGGGATGCCATTTAAGAATAATACCATATCAAGTGATTTTACGTTCCTGGTACTGAATTTAAGCTGTCTTATTACAGAGAATCTATTTTGTTCATATAGAGCTTTGGCCTCCGGATTTAATCCGCTTGATGGTTTAAAATAGGCCATTCTAAATTTTGATCCTCTGTCCTTAAATCCTTTCCGAAGGACCTCCAGCGCTCCTTTTTGAGATATTTCCTGGAACAGTCTGTAGAATATTTTATTTTCAGTATCATCACCATATTGAATTTGAAGGTTTTCAAATTCCTTTGGCTGGGTC